>ONYC01000054.1 GCA_900321975.1 uncultured Bacteroidales bacterium | reverse complement strand
GGTTTTCAACAGCCCCCGTTTTTCGGCGAAAGCGGATGCAAAGATACAACCATTTTCCATTCCGCCAAAATATTTTTTCAAAAAAATTTCTAGGACTGAGGGTAAAACGCTGTCAGACCGGACGTTGCGGACGAAAAAAAATTTTCGCATCCCCCCGTTTCCCCCTCCGCAAAACGACACAAAAGGGCAATTCCCCACCGGAAAATCGGAAAAAACACGCACCGTTTTGCATTTTCGGCACAAAACCGGAATATTTCGCTATGAATCAGCGATTTAACCCCCAAAACGGCCGCTTCCAGGCCTGCGTGCGCGCAACCGCCTGGTACACCCTATCTTCCACCTATCAACTACCTATCAACTACCACCGTTCTTCGATCGTTCTTCGATCGTTCTTCGATCGTTCTTCGATTCGGATCGAAATACTATCGAAGAACTATCGGACTTCTATCGAAGAACGGACGGTCCTGGGGCGGACTTCGACAGCCGAAAGTGGGATGAAAAGGGGGTGTTGAAAATTATTTGTTGTAATATATGTAATAAATGGCACAATATGACGTTAGTAGTTGTTATAACGAATGAAAAAGGCGTGGAACATAATATGGCGTGTGCTGCTGGCGGTTGTGCTGGTGGTATATGTATGTGTTGCGCTGGTCAATTACTCTGTAGTCCAGTCGGTTGCCTGCGGCGAATTGGGAAGGAAACTATCGGCCGACTGGGGCGGCGAGGTGAAGATTGGCTCGCTGCACGTGCATCCGTTCAACCACCTGATTGCCACCGACCTGCTGATGGTGGCCCCCGACGGAGACACCATACTGGACGCCGAGCGCCTGCGGGTGCATTTCAAGCGGTTCCCCGTACACGACAACAAGGTGGAGCTCAGCCTTGTATACCTCCGTAACGCCTACTATCACCTGGCAATCTACCGCAAGGACGACCCAAACGCGCCCGATTTTGTGCGTAACGCACCGAACAAGAGGTCGGCGAGCGGGCTCAACCTTCAGTATATCATCAACCACTACTACAAAGGGAACCGCAAACACGGTGGTTCAAAGCCATTTACGGTGGATGTAGACGAGGTGGTGCTCAACCACGTGCACTACAAGATGGACCTTCCCGACCACCGCAAGACGGTCTATGACTACGGTGTGGCGATACCTCACATGGAGTTCTACGACGTGAGGGCGAAGATCACGAAGGTCCACGTGGTGAACGACGATGTTACCTGCCGGCTGGTGAGATTCAGCACCGAGGAGCGCAGTGGCTTCAAGGCCAACAATATAGCAGGCCATGTGCATGTGGGTCCGAACGACATAACGGTGAAACAATTCAAAGCCGAGACCGACCGCAGCAAGGTGATGGCCGACGTCGAGATACTCTACGACGGATGGCACGGGATGAACGACTACCTGAGCGACGTGCGCCACAACATAACCCTGAAAGAAGGGACCTCGGTGGCGCTGGCCGACGCTGCCTACTGGGCGCCAGTGCTTTGGGGCATCGACGTGCAGTTGATGCCGTCGGGAACCGTAACCGGAGCTGTGGACAGTATGCACACCGACGATATGAGCCTGCGGTTCGGCCACGCGTCGGAGGTGTCGATCGACGGCTACATTGCAAACCTTTCGACACCGAAATCCATGACGTTCGACCTCGACAATGTTGAGATACGCTTCGAACAGAGCGACTTGCGTCAGATTTGCGCCATGATGCCTCAATATATAACCCCTGAGACGGAGCACTTCCTGAACGAGATGGAATATCTCGAGCTCAACGCGAAAGCCCGAGGAGGATGGCAGGATGAGTCGGCGGCCAACCTGAACCTCGTGTGCGGACTTGGCAACCTCAGGGCCGACGCCACAATGACACCCAGAGGGAACGGGCACCGTGTGATACTGCATGCCGACAGCGACGGCATGGGGCTGACGCCGCTTGGCAGTGACTGGCTGACACACAGCGGCTTCACCGTCAATGTCGATGCCGACATACCCGACAACATCAAGAATCTGCGGGCCATCGAAGCCGAAGCTTTCGCCGACCTTACCGGAAGTGTGGTGAAGGGCAACAACATCGACCCCGTGAACCTGCATGCATATATGAAAGGCGGTAAACTGGATTTTGCCGCATCGTGCATAGATTCACTGCTCGATGTTGACATTCACGGTTCGGCCAAATTGGCCGACAGCCTGCGGGGCTACTACCTTTACATGGATATCGACCGGCTTCAGGCCGACGCGTTCGGAATTATGAAACCGGAATACGGCCGGATAAGCACCCACGTCGAAGCCAACTTCAAAGGCAACAGCATCGACGAGATGCGCGGCGCCCTGACCGCATCGGGCACCAATGTGGGACCGATAAGCGTGCGCGAACTTACCCTCAGCGCAACTCCGGAAGATGCGCAACGCAAGAACCTACGGCTTGAAAGCGAAGCTGTTACAGCCACCGTGAGCGGTCGCTTCCGCTATGCCGACCTCGCCCTGATGGCGCAACACGCATGCTACGAGGCTCTGCCTACAGACCTGCACCTTGTGAAACAACCCGACAGCGCCGCATTGGCCTCGATTGCCGGCAACTCGATGAACTTCCATATGAGGATCGACGACGCTACGGCGCTGAACAGGGCCATTCCGAAAATCAACATTTCCGACGGCACCCGCATAGACGGAGCCTACAACAGCTACGACCTGCTACGCCTGGTGGGACGGAGCGAGAAGGCCGCCATAGGATCGGTGGAAATCAACAATATCGGTCTCTCGACACACTATAGCGGCGGCCGCTACCATATCGACATCGAGAGTTCTGACATCGAAGTCGGGCAGCTGGAGCTGCTGACCGACGTAGACCTAAGCCTGACCGGCAACCGCGACGAAGCGGGCCTGCACCTGACATGGGGCGATGTGGAGGCCACGTCGCACGGCGACCTGCTGCTTGCCATGAAAGACGGCGATATCGACGTGCTAAACCCATACTTCTATATCGGGGAGAACCAGTGGGAACTCGATATGGACAGCCTGCATCTAGGTACCGTCCCCCACCCCACCCTCTATGGCAACGGCATAAGCCTCGACAGCGAGCGCCAGCATATCGGAGCCAGCCTCAGGTTGATGCGTCAGGAGAACGACTGCGTGGAACTGGACTTCAACAACTTCACCCTCGACCCAATCTGCGACCTCTTGCTTCAGGAATCGCCGATAAATCTGGCCGGAGCCGTAAACGGACGCTTCTCGCTATACGGTCTTACCGCCACACCCTACTTCAATGCCAACCTCACGGTTGACAGCTGTATGCTGAACCGGCAGGAACTGGGCACGCTCACCGTGCGCAGCAACTGGAACGCCGAGATGAACACCCTCAATCTGCTTGTCGGGGGCAACACCCTGCATGCGACTGGATGGATAGGCCTCGGGAGCAAAGACCCAGACCTGAACTTCAATGTAGGCTTCAACCAATTCCAGCTGGCATCGATTGCACCGCTGCTTGCAACCTTCAGCAGCCGCTTCGAAGGGCAGTTGGAAGGCGAGCTGGATATCGACGGCACACTGAGCAAACCCAATGTAGTGGGCGAAGCATACGTCGACGGCGGGGTGCTGAAAGTGGACCCGACGGGTGTTACCTACTACTTCAACGACAGCATCCAATTTGCCAACAACCTCATAACACTCAGGGATTTCAAGATACTCGACCCGCTGGGCAACATGGCGTCGGTAGACGGAAAGATCGGGCACAACGGTCTCGACAACATCAGCATCGACCTGGGGCTCTACACAGACAACATCATGGTGCTCAACCAGCGTAGCGGAGAACAATTCTACGGCACCGTAATGGTGCAGGCCGACGGCAGCGTGAAAGGCACTACCGAGATGCTCAACATAAACGTCAACGCCCGCACCAACCCGGGATGCACGCTTACCGTACCGGTATCTGACCAGCGGCAGGTACGTACCCAGGATTACATCACCTTCGTCGGCGAAAGCAATGACATCCAGACCGAGCAACAGCAGAGCAAGAGCAGCGCCCTGGGATTCAACATAGAGATGGATCTTGCGATAACTCCCGACGTGCAGCTCAACCTGCCGATGGACTTCTCGGAGGTGGCCGTCAACGTGAAAGGCAGCGGCAACGGAGACCTTCACATGACATTGGACAACAGTATGCAGCCGCAGGTGATGGGTAACTACGAGATAACCTCCGGTACGCTGAAACTGAGCTTCATATCGCTGCTGGAGAAAACCTTCAGCCTTGAGCCGGGAAGCAACCTCAACTTCCAGGGGTCGCTGCCCGATGCGATGTTCGACCTGCAGGCCGTCTATGGGCAACGCGTGAACCTCTCAACCCTTACAGGCAGCCTTTCGGCCGTCGACAATACGCAGAAATACATCCAAGTGGAGGACATCATCGCCATCAACGGCACCCTGAAAGAGCCCACAATATCGTTCGATTTGCGCCTGCCGAATGCCGACGCCAGCATCGAGGAAGAGGTGTTCACATATATCGACCGCAACAGCGAACGCGATATGCTCAACCAGACCATATCGCTGCTGCTACTCGGCCAGTTCTACAACGCCAACGGAAACATGAACGACAACACCGACCTGCTTGGCAGCGGCCTCTCGAGTGGCTACTCGATGGTGGCATCGAAGATGGGAAGCATGGTGAGCGATATGGTGAATATCGTCGATGTTGACTTCAAATACAAAGCCGCCACCGAGATGACCAACGAGCAGGTGGATGTTAATATCAGCAAAGACTGGGGACGCTGGTATCTGGAAAGCACACTTGGGTATGGCGGAGACAGCCGGGAGCTGGACGGCAACGCCAACGGAAACGCCGTGATCGACGCACTATTGGGCTACCGCATAAGTCCGCTGGTGCACCTCTATGCATACAACCGAACCAACAATAACGACTATACCCGCATCGACCTGCCATACAAGCAGGGTGCAGGATTGAAGCTGACAAAAGATTTCGACCGCTGGAGCGACCTCTTTGCCAAAAAGAAAAAGAACAAGAATCAACGATAATGAAGAAGACACTGCTATATTCGCTACTGACTTTTCTTTGTATTGCCTGCACCGCACAGGTTGACTACAGCAACGACTCGCTCCGCGTGGTGAATGCCGAATGGAGCATCGACACCTTGGAAGGATTCTATCTGAAGCGCTACCATTTCGGCGAAGGGTCGCTGTTCTGCTCGGCGCAGAACCTATGCCTTATAGAGATTCCGGCAAAATCGCACCGCCGTCTGGCCTTTTCGTACGACACCCTGCTGACCGAAGTGTCGGCCCTTGCCGGCAGAAACAACGCATACGCCGCCATCAACGGCACTTTCTTCGATATGGACCTGGGCAATCCGATATGCTATCTGCGAATCGACGGCAACAGTGTGGGAGAGAACACACCAGGCAAAAACGACTCAGTGAACAGGAAATACTACCAATATGCCAGCATAGCGCTGCGCAGCGGACGTCCGGCACTGGTGGTGCCAGACAGCAACAGGCTTTGGGAAGAGGGGCTTAAAGACAGCAATATTATGACCTCCGGGCCGATGCTGCTCATCGACGGTATGCCGACACCGATGCGCGACGACCGCACATTCGTCACCAACCGCCATAACCGCACCGCTCTTGGAATGAAGGCTGACGGCACAACAATACTACTGGTGGCCGACGGCCGCTTCAAACATAAAGCCGAAGGATTGTCGCTCACTGAACTGCAACGAGTTATGCGATGGCTCGGATGTATCGATGCCATCAACCTCGACGGGGGCGGAAGCACGACAATGTATGTTCACGACAAGCCCCATGACGGGGTTGTGAACTACCCTTCCGACAACCGCACGTTCGATCATGAGGGCCAACGCCCGGTATCGAACGCCATCCTTGTGTTATAATTATTTCCAGGCGATATCGCCGGGATTCATCCGCTCGTTCTGCTCAACGCAGGTGCGACTGCTGTTCGAGAGGACGTTGCAATGGTTGTCTGTATTGGTATAAACCTCCTCTTCGTGGACACCGGCGGAGGTGGTCTGATAGCAATAGCAGAGTTTGCTGTCGCACGAAGCAAGCAGCACTACGGCTGCGACGGCCGAAAGGGCCATAACAATACGCTTTTTCATATTTACAATATTACAATTTCATCAACAAACAGCCAAGCCTGCTCGCCGGCACTGAGGTGCCATTCGGGCAGCTTGCCATAATTCTTAACAGTGAGCTTGAAGTATTTCGCACGGACATTCTTCATCGCTGCGAATAGCTGGGTGGTGCTCTCACCCTGACGTGCCTGGGGATTGTCGCCGGGGACGCTCTTCGTCTCGACTTCCTCGCCATAGGGGAGCCACGTTTCGCCGTCGAGGCTATACTCCACTTTCAGACCCTTGGGGTAGAATATCCACGAACGCATATTCTCCAAGCAGTTCACGCCCACAATCTTGACATTCTGAACATTGTCCAGTTCAACTATGGCCACCATATCTTCCTGCCAGCCTTGCCAGCCGCCGATGCGGTAGTTGATATTGCCATAGATATTGTCCACCATACCTTCTGGGCCGTTCTCGGTATACTGCGGGGCAGGCTGGGTGAGGTAGGTAACATGCTTGTCGGTCTGCACCTTCACCTCTTTGTGGCGGACAATCTGCGAACGCAGACGGCCTTCCCACTGCGCCGAGGTGTCGGTCACCTTGTCGCGATTGCTCTGCATGCGCCAATCGGCGAATACAGGGCAAGGGGTAATGCGAAGGTTCTCATTAAAAGGAGCTTGAACAAGCAGGTCTCTGCCCTCAAACGTTCTATAGCCATCATGATCATCGCAGAGCGTGAAGATAGGTTTCGTCTCCACCCACTGATTGCTGCCCGGACAAACTCTATATCTTCCCAACGATGCCAGCACATACCATGCGCTCATCTGGCCGCAGTCCTCGTTGCCGCAGAGACCGTCGGGTTTGGAGGTATAGAGTTCGTTGAGTATCTTATGCACATACTTCTCGGTCTTTTCAGGCTGACCGAGTATGGTATAGAGCCAGGCGGCGTGGTGAGACGGTTCGTTACCGTGCGCGTACATGCCGATAAGGCCGGTGACATCGACCTGGTCACGTCCACTCATGCTGTTATGACCCTCAAAGAGGCTGTCGAGGAAGGCGATAGCTTTATCCCTGCCGCCAAGATGTTTGACCCATGCATCAATGTCGTGAGGCACATAGGTGCTGTATTGCCAGCTGTTAGCCTCGGTGAAATGGTTGTTAACTTCGGTGGGGTCGAAAGGCGTCACCCATGCGCCGTTGCGTTTGGCGTGGGCAAAGCCGTTGCTGTCAATTACGTTCTGCCAACTCTGGCAACGTACCCAATACTCGGCAGCAATGGCACTATCACCCGCAAACTCAGCCATTTGGGCGATGCACCAGTCGTCGTAGGCATATTCCAGCGTCTTGCTTACGCTCTCATTGTCAAGCTCGGACGACAGATAACCCTGCATGGCATAGGCGCGATGGGCCTCGGTACGGTTGCTTGTAGCCACCATTGCCTTGAGCAACTGCTTCGGCGTATAACCTGCCAAAGTGCTGTCCTCTTCCACTAACTGGGTGTATGCCTCAAAAATCATAGGCACAGCGTGGTAGCCTATCATACAGTGTGTCTCGTAGCTAGCCAGCTCCCACATGGGCAGCTCGCCGCCCTGCTCGAAGTTCTTCATGGCAGTATAGACGAAGTCGATGGTGCGCTCCGGCTCGATGCGCGTAAGCAGCGGATGCAGGGCACGGTAGGTATCCCAAAGCGAGAAGACTGTATATACCTCACGGCCTTCGTCGGCCACATGGATCTTATTGTCGGTACCACGATAGCGGCCGTCGGCGTCGCTCCAGAGGTAAGGTGCGGTCATACAATGGTAGAGGGCGGTGTAGAAGCAACGTTTCTGCTCCTTCGAGCCCCCGTCGACCTTGAGTTTGCCGAGAGCCTGCTCCCAGGTTTGGTCGGCAGCGCGACGGGCCTCGTCGAAGGTGTGGTATTTGGCCAGAATCAGGTTGCCGATGGCTCCGTTGATATCCACACCGCTGATGGCCACCTGCAGCTCGACACGCTTGGTGCCGCGCGGGTAGCGGACTGCGGCCTGGGTGGAATCATCGTTATACGAAACACTCTCCCAAGGCACATCCGAACGGATGGCGAAATGCAGGTGCTGGTCGGGGTTCCACGACGAGCTCTCGCGCCAACCGACAATCATACCATCCTTCTCCATAATCTTGCCGCTGAGCAGCACATCGCGATGGCGGAGGTCGATAATGACGGAGTTTTCAGCATCGTCGACATAGGTGTAGGCGTGATAGGCCACACGCTGGTCGGCTGTGAGCTCGACAATGGTGTGAGAACGGTCGAGCAAAACCTTGTAGTAGCCGGCACGGGCGGTCTCGTTCTTATGACTGAAATGACTCTTGTACGACTCGCGCCAGAGGCTGTCGGGCTTCCATTGGCCGCTGACGGGCATCAGGAGCACATCGCCATAGTCCTCACATCCGGTACCGCTGAGGTGGGTCTGACTGAAACCGAAGATTGTGTCGTCGGAATAGTGGTAGCCGCTGCAGCCGTCCCACCCTTCGAGGCGGGTGTCGGGCGAAGGCTGGATCATGCCGAACGGCACTATGGCACCCGGGAAGGTGTGCCCGTGCCCGTCGGTTCCCACCATGGGATTGACATACGAGGTGAGTGCGCTCTTGTCGCTACAGGCGGCCAGAAGCAGCAACGGAATGACTAGGAGATATGCCCTTTTCATGTTTTTTTGGGGTTATTGGTTATGATTTATTCTGATTCCTTTGAAGCATTAATTTCTCGGCATCTTGATCAATGCGGCGGCACCGAGGATGGCCACCTCGTTTGCACGCAGCTCGCTCATACGTATCTGGCAGGTACCGCTGAAGATATTGAGGATATATTTGTCGAAAGCGGCGCGCAATGGCTTGAGCAACGGCTCGCCCACCTGGGCGGGGCCTCCCATGAGGAAGATAGCCTCGGGGGCTGAGAATGTTACTGCATTGGCCATTGCAAGGCCTAGTTGGTCGCCTACTGTCTCCCAAGTCTTGAGGGCCACCGGGTCGCCTTGATGCGCCAGTTCGCCAATCATCTTGCTGGTGATGTCGGGGGTAACGGGACATCCTTTCAACTCGCAGTAAGTCTGCACGATACCGCGTGCCGAAGTGTAGGTCTCGAGGCAACCCTCGCGGCCGCACGAGCATTTGCGTCCATGCTGGTAGAGGATGGCGTGTCCAAGTTCGCCGGCGGCGCCGGTCGAACCGTGCACCAGGCGGCCGTCGATCACGATACCGCTGCCCACACCGGTGCCGAGGGTGAACATGATGAAATGTTTCATGCCGCGGGCTCCGCCATAGATATATTCGCCATAGGCGGCGGCATTGGCGTCGTTGCTGAGCACCACGGGCACATCGCGGTATTTGTGTATCTCCTTCTCGAAGTTGAGGTTGCCCTTGATGGTGAGGTTGGGGGCGTTGTCGACACAGCCTGTATAGAAGTTACCGTTGGGGGCTCCGATACCGATTCCGTCGAGCTGGACAGCCATACCGTCGAGCGACGACTGCTCGGCCACCATTGCATCGATTTCGCGCATCATGTCGCGCACGTAGGGTTCAAGTTCGGTATATGCGTTGGTCGGGATGTTGCGACGCTGAATGATATTTCCGTTTTCGGATACCAAGCCTATATCGGTGTTGGTACCGCCCATGTCTACTCCAATTGAATATTTCATCGTGTACTATATATTAATATTTGAATTGCAAAAATACACACTTTTTCCGAACCGGCAAAATAAAAAAGCAGGATTCCCATCCAGGAACCCTGCTTTTGTTGTGAGTGTTAGGTCATTAGAAAAGACTGTCGGGGAAGGTAACCGGGTCGGCGAGCCACATGATGCCCTCGATGATGCCGATCACGGCGGGGATTCCCGTCCAAAAGAATACGGCATGTAGCAAACCATGCTGGATATCGCCGGTGTAGAAATGGTGGATGCCGAAATCGCCCAGCACTATGGCCAGGATTGAGGCTACCACCCGGTTCTCGCGGTTGAGTTCCGCTGTCCCGAAGTCGGTTACGGCCAGTTCGGTGGGGAACGAAACATCGGAAATCTGGCTCACCGACGCATCGGCGATAGTCAAATCGTCCGCAACCATTGCGCGGAAATCGACACTATCGGCCTGCGCTACAGCAATCGTCGCGCCGCAAACGAGAACCAGCAAAGCAATCAAACGTTTCATCCCTTCAAACTTTTACGTTATTAGAAACGATAACGGATACCGAGAGCAACTCCACCCCAGTCGAAGTGAGTGCTGGGGATGAGGTTGAAGCGGGGACGCACATCGAGTGAGAGCTGGATAGGGATTGCGTCGAAGTTGTATTCGATACCAGCCTGAGCGGCGAGAGCGAGATAGAAGTTGCCTTCACCGTCGTCCCAGCCATTGTCCCAGCTCCACATACCGAGCCAGCCACCGACACCGGCGAACCAGCCGAAGCCGCTTCCGATTTCACCGGTCCACTGATAAATAACACCAAGGCTGAGGGCACTCCAATGGTCGCCGAGGTTCCAGCCAAGGTCGGTCTCGAGGCGGTTGCCACCCAGACCCCACAGGGCGCTGAGTTCAGCACCGTAGCCG
Organism: uncultured Bacteroidales bacterium; assembly: GCA_900321975.1. Taxonomy (GTDB): domain Bacteria; phylum Bacteroidota; class Bacteroidia; order Bacteroidales; family P3; genus Colimorpha. The sequence continues at coordinate 307 of ONYC01000054.1, read as the reverse complement.
TAGCCACCGTTGAAGCGGACACCAAGGTCCTGAATCTGTGCATTAGCCGTGCTCATAGCAAAAACAGCCACGATTGCAATGATAATTTTCTTCATTTTTGTTTGATTTTAAGTTAGTTAATAAATTTTTCAAATCAATCGACTCTTTTGTCGAACAATGCAAAAATACGCATTTTTTTCAAATTGTGAAATATTTTAACAAAAAAACTTTTCAACAAGCGGGAAAACACCATATCCTAAACGGCAGATAACCAGCAGTCTTATACCATACTTGTACCACCGTTCTTCGATCGTTCTTCGATCGTTCT
>ONYC01000007.1 GCA_900321975.1 uncultured Bacteroidales bacterium | reverse complement strand
TGTGTTGCCATATCTTGACGAAGGACAGGGCACCGTGGGCACGCTGGTGAATGTGAGCCATTTGTCAGCCACGCCGATAGGCAAGCGTGTGTGGTGCGACAGTGAGCTGACGGAGGTAGACCGCCGCCGGCTGGTGTTCAGTGTGAAGGCCTACGACGAGGCGGGCCTTATTGGCGAGGGCATGCATGAACGCTTTGTTATCGACACCGCCAAGTTTATGGAGAAGTTGAAGGCCAAGGGCTGACATCAATACTGCCGTTGGCACGGATATTGATGACAAAGTTTTGGTATGTGCGGAAATTTGTGTACTTTTGCACTTGAATAATTAGTGAAATATGGAACAACAACTGTTAATCTACAATACTTTAAGCCGTCAGAAGGAATTATTCCGTCCGCTGACCGAAGGCCGCGTGGGCATGTATGTCTGCGGCCCAACGGTATACGGCGACGGCCACCTTGGCCACGCCCGTCCGGCTATCACGTTCGATGTGGTTTACCGCTACCTGCAACACCTTGGCTACAAGGTGCGCTACGTGCGCAATATCACCGATGTAGGGCACCTGGAGCACGATGCCGACGAAGGTGAGGACAAGATCGCCAAGAAGGCCCGCCTTGAGCAGCTGGAGCCCATGGAGGTAGCGCAGCACTACACCAACCGCTACCATGCCGCCATGGAGCGCCTCAACGTGCTGCCACCCAGCATCGAGCCTCATGCCAGCGGCCATATCATGGAGCAGATAGCCCTGGTGCAGCAGATTCTCGATGCCGGCTACGCATACGTCAGCAACGGGAGCGTTTACTTCGACGTACGCAAGTATCAGGAGAATACCCATAAATATGGTCAGTTGAGCGGCCGAGTGATCGATGAGATGCTGGCCACTACACGTGAGTTGGACGGGCAGGATGAGAAACATTTCTCGGGCGACTTCGCCCTTTGGAAGAAAGCATCGCCCGAGCACATCATGCGCTGGCCTTCGCCATGGAGCGACGGCTTCCCCGGCTGGCATGCCGAGTGTACCGCCATGGGCGCAAAATATCTTGGCTCGCCCTTCGACATACACGGCGGCGGAATGGACCTTTTGTTCCCACACCACGAGAGTGAGATTGCACAGTGCGTAGCCTCGACAGGCCATGCTCCCTGCCGCTACTGGATGCACAACAACATGATTACCATCAACGGACAGAAGATGGGCAAGAGTCTAGGCAACTTCATTACACTTGATGAGTTCTTCACCGGCAGTCACAAGTTGCTGACGCAGGCCTATTCCCCTATGACCATCCGCTTTTTCATCCTTCAGGCTCACTACCGCAGCACGGTGGACTTCAGCAACGAAGCCCTCCAGGCAGCGGAGAAGGGTTTTGCCAAACTGATGGAGGCCTACAAGGCTCTGGGCAGGATAACAGGAACGTCTGGGGCTTCCAATGACATCGTTGTGTCGGGCTTGCGCCAGAAATGCTACGATGCTATGAACGACGACTTCGCCACCCCGACGGTCATCAGCCACCTTTTCGAGGCTGCCAAGATAATCAACAGCGCCGCCGATGGCAAGCAGAAGCTCGCACAGGCCGACATCGACGAGCTGAAGGGTGTCTTCGACACCTTCCTCTTCGATATCCTTGGCATGAAGGACGAGTCCAGCAGCGACAACACAGCCCTCATCGATGGCTTGATGAAGATTATCCTCGACATCCGCGCCACCGCCAAAGCCAACAAAGACTGGACCACCAGCGACAAGATCCGCGACGCCCTCAACGCCGCAGGCGTTACCGTGAAGGACGGCAAGGACGGAGCAACCTATTCGTATTAAAACAAACAACAATATCATTATGGCAAACCAGAAAGAACAACAGCAGAACTTGAAGCTCAACATCAACCCCGAAGTGGCGAAAGGCACTTATTCCAACCTTGTGGTCGTAAGCCACAATCCGACGGAGATTATACTCGACTTTGCCCAGATGCTTCCCGGTATCGAGGGCGCTATGGTGCGCGAGCGCGTTATCATGAGTCCAGTCCATGCCAAGCGTCTGCTTGCCGCTCTGGCCGACAATATGAAGAAGTATGAGCAGCAGTTCGGCACCATCGTCGAGCCGTCGCACGACGGCACCGTGCCGTACGACATTCTCGGCAAGGCATGATCGATGGCGGTCAATGGCTGGTGGCCGGTGGCCAATGGCCAACGCATGCTGAACAAAGCGAAACAGCCCACAAGCTGCTGCAGCAGCTTGTGGGCTGTTATTGTACGATAGAACACGAACCTTCGGGGGCCCCGTATGTTTTGGAACGTCCCGATTTGAAAGTGAGCATAAGCCACTGCCGCGAAGCGGTGGCTGTTGCGATTAGCGACAAGGTGGCTGTGGGAATTGATATTGAAAGCCGCCGCAAGGTGAGCCGTCCTCTTATGGTGCGTGTGTGTACCGCTGAAGAGCTGGCATCGATTGAAGAATCTGATGACCCGGAGATGATGTTCCTTCGCTTCTGGACACGCAAAGAAGCTGTCCTCAAGTGCCGCCATACGGGTATCAAAGGTTTCGGCAGCATGGTGGAGGCTTCGGCTGCGGATGATTGTGAGGTTGAGGAGATTGCTACCGGGATGGACGGTGTGGTGGCGGCTGTGGCCTATGGGCGCAGTACGGTCTGAGAACCGTCGCCGTTGATTTTGATTATACGGCTGCCTCTGGTTTCGCCCGAGAGGAACTCGGGCAGGGGAGGCACACAGAAGTCGATGCGCTCGAAGAGCGCTTTTTCTATATCTTGATATGCGGCAGGTGAGGGGCGGCCGGAAAGGTTGGCCGAAGTGCTTACCAGCGGTGCTCCGAGACGGCGTATCACCTCCTGACAGAAGTTGTGCTTCGGTATTCTAACCCCCAATGTGCCGTCGGCTGCCGGAAGGTTGGGGGCTATGTCGAGGTGCATTCCGCAATCCCATATTCCGCGCGGTAGAATATATGTGGTGGGCCGATCTTCATCCGCCATCTTCCACTTGCCGTTTTCAATCAGCACCAGCATACTTTTCGAGTGGTCGCGTTCTTTTATGGCATATAGGCGTTCGATGGCTCCGGCGTTGCGTGCGTCGCAGCCGATACCCCATATGGTGTCGGTGGGGTAAAGGATGGTCTTTCCGGCGCGTAATGCCTCTACGGTTTGGGTGATGATCTGTTCCATTTTCGTGCTGCAAAAATACAAAAAAAAACGTCACCTGCTTGGTCGTGTCAACTTTTTTTTGTACCTTTGCACATTATTTATAATTGCGATAGAATATTAAAATCAGTTAAATAAATTATAAACCAAAACATTACACATTATGTTCAAAGGACATCCTAAAGGACTTATCGCGGCTGCCTTGAGTAATATGGGAGAGCGTT
>ONYC01000158.1 GCA_900321975.1 uncultured Bacteroidales bacterium | reverse complement strand
CGTGCCAAACGTGCAATACAAGATAAAACTGACCAACGGCGAGGAGAAGGACGTATACAATCCCAGCGGTATGCCCGAACCAAACAACATCGCCGAAGTCTATGAGCCTTATATACATGCCCAGATCATCACCAAGGCCGACTTTATCGGGCCGGTCATCAAGCTCTGCATGGACAAGCGCGGCATACTGAAAAACCAGAACTACCTGACTACCGACCGCATTGAGATCACTTTCGACCTGCCGCTCGGCGAGGTGGTGTTCGACTTCTACGACAAACTGAAAAGCATCTCGAAGGGCTACGCTTCGTTCGACTACTATATCAACGGCTACCAACCATCCAAGCTGGTCAAGCTCGAGATACTGCTCAACGGCGACCCGGTCGACGCTCTTTCGACGCTCACCTATGTTGACAACGCCTACCCCATAGGACGAAAGATGTGCGAGAAGCTGAAAGACCTTATCCCCCGCCAGCAATTCGACGTCGCCATCCAAGCCGCCATCGGCAGCAAAATCATCGCCCGCGAGACGGTACGCCAGGTGCGCAAGGACGTTACCGCCAAGTGCTACGGCGGCGATATCACGCGTAAGCGCAAACTCCTAGAGAAGCAGAAAGAGGGCAAGAAGCGTATGCGCCAGGTTGGCAATGTGGAAGTTCCGCAGAGCGCTTTCCTCGCTGTATTGAAACTCGATTAGAAACAATATTAAAATATCACATTATGAAAAACATCCTCAAAACCCTGGCCTTCATGGTCATCGGATTGGCAATGACCAGTATTGTCGCCTGCGAAAAGGACGATACCGACACTCCGTCCTATGCCATCCATTACAACGGCGCCGTTGTTGCCGACGGCGAAACCATCGTCTACAATCCCGGACTGAATGAAATCAATATGGATTGGGCCACTATCGAGCTGCTGCCCGAAAACAAAACCTCCAACACGCTTGAAACCGTGATGAAAATCGAGCTTGTGGAAGGCCCTGCCGATATGAACGACCTTTCTATATGCTATGGTGAGACCTGCAAAACCGGTGTTGCCCCCTGGACTTCCGACCCCTTCAACCTGACTGCCGGCCTCAACCAGAATATGCTCATCAAGTTCGACTACACTCCCAGCAAGGTTACCGAGAAGACCACCTACCGCCTCACTCTCGGCAACGGTTCGTCAATGAAGAACCCTTATGTGGTTTATATCAACGTGAACTAAAGATTACATCATACCTCGAATTACAGGCGAGGTCCATTTAAAAAGCGCAACATCATCCGATTCGAAGATGATGTTGCGCTTTTTATTTATATCTTATTATATTAATGCGCTGGGAGTACAACTCTGATCTCAGAGTTCGATGTACATGTTGTTCTCCTTGGCCAGACGGCGGAGGTTGATTATTGCGTAGCGCATACGGCCGAGGGCGGTGTTGATGCTGACGCCTGTACGGGCGGCAATGTCCTTGAAATCGCACTTGCCATAGTGGCGCAGGATAACCACACGGCGCTGCTCGGGCGGGAGCATACGGACAAGCTTGCGGATGTTCTGGCTCGTCTGCTTGCGCATAATCACATGTTCGGCGTTCTCGTCGGGCAGCTTGAGGTTGTCGATCACGTCGCTCTCCGGGCGGTTGGGCACCAAAGGCATCTTGTTGTTGCGGCGGAAATGGTCGACAATCAGGTTGTGAGCGATGCGCATCACCCAGTGGATGAACTTGTTTTCATCCTTGTACTGGTCGGAATTGATGGTCACGATCACCTTGTAGAAAGTGTCCTGGAAGATGTCGTCGGCAGTTTCTTTGTCTTTGACAACTGAAAAAATATAGCCGTACACCTTTGCCTGATAGCGCTCCAAAAGCACCTCAAAACAGGTGGTATCGCCCTCACGATAGCGGGTTATAAGCTCATTGTCGGTCAGCTGTCGGTTCTTTACATCCATCATATTTACCTAATTTTTAGGGTTTAAAACTGATAGAACTGCTTCGATAACTAGTCTTTGGTTTAACATCAATTCGAGTGCAAAGATACACATTTTTTTTAATCCGAAGAAAAAAATCTACGTTTCATCCGATTTTTTAGTATGTCGAAAACAAAAAAAATTGCATTTTTAACATTTCTGTCCGGATTGGTTCGAATTTTATGTGTATATTTGCAGCGATATCGGAAGGCGTGCACTTTGGCATAACACCCTATTTGCTAGCGCATTTCTTCGATAGTTCTTCGATAGTTCTTCGATAGTATTTCGATCAAAATCGAAGAACAATCGAAGAACAATCGAAGAACGATCGAAGAACGATCGAAGAACGGTGGTAGTTGATAGGTAGAAGATAGGGTGTTGATACTGGGAATCAGGCACCGAACTTCCGACCTGGAACGAAGTCAAATTTTAAAAACACAATCAATATGGCAACAACACAAAAGAACGGAATGAACCTGAACGGTACGCTTGAGACCAACGGTGTAACATTCTACACCCGCAACGGCAAGACCATCATGCGGTCGTCCACCAGCAACCAACCCAAACGCCGCACGGCCAAGCAGTTCGAGGGACGCGCCCGCATAGCGCACAACACTAAACTTTGGCGCGCGCTGAGCTGGCAGGTCCAGCCCATGTTCATCGGCGGGAGCAACGCATACACCCGCTTCATGTCGCTGATGAGCAAGTCGCAGGCCGTCTACCTGACCGCCGAGGAGCTTGGCTACGGCGCCACCCTGCTGCTGCCCGGAATGCCCGTGTCGGAAGGCGAACTTCCCGCCATCGAATACCATCTGGGCGAAGTGGACGGCACCCCCGCCCTGATCACCAACCTGCCCGAACGCATGAGCAATACCGACCGCCTGCGCCTCTATACCGCCACCCAGCGCGTCGACCACCGCGTGCCACAAGTTGGCATCTATGCCGAAGACCAGAATATCGGCCAGAAGATGAAAGCCACCGGCTTCAAGGGTACCGAGGTGAGAATCGTCGACGGTTGCGTGGCTTTTGTCGGCGATATGTTCGCCGACGAGATGAAGGGCTGGGCCCTCGTGCTCATCAAGGGCGAGCAATGCTCCTCCCAGCAGCTTGTGAGCCGCTGCACCCTCTACGAACGCTACACCACCGACGAGGCCTTTATGGCTGCAGCAGCAAGCTACGGCGGATTGACAAAGAAATAAATCGTCCTCGCCGCGCAATAAACGCCGCGGGGCTTCGTTTATAAGGCTCGAATATGTCGAACAAATACGCAGACCGCAGCCATGTCGTAATGGCTATCTTCATCGTGGTGGGCATCCTCTTTGTGGGACGCCTTGCCGCGCTGCAGCTGTTCGACCCGAAATACCGCAAGCTGGCCGACCAGCAGTCGCTGCGCAACGTGACGCAGTACCCCGCCCGCGGATTCATTTACGACCGGCACGGCGAACTGCTGGTACACAACGAGGCTGTCTACGACCTGATGGTCATCCCGCGGCTGGTCAAAGACCTCGACACAGCCTACTTCTGCGACGCCCTGGGAATCACCCTCGACGAGTTCAACGACCACATGCAGAAAGCCCGCAAATGGTCCACCTACTCGGCATCGCCCTTCATGAAGCAAATCTCGAAAGAGGAATATGCACGCTTCGAGAACAAGATGTTCCGCTTCAAGGGCTTCTACATCTCGCAGCGAACCCTGCGATACTACGACCGGCCCATAGCCGCCCAGGTGCTGGGTTACGTCGGCGAGGTGGATCAGGGCGACCTCGACCGCGACCAATACTACAGCCGTGGAGACTATATCGGAAAAAGCGGTCTGGAAAAAAGCTACGAGGAGGTGCTCCGCGGAACCAAGGGAAAGAAAATTATGCAGGTTGACGTGCACAACCGGGAAATTGGCTCATACCAGCACGGAGCCTACGACACCCTCCCCGTCGAAGGTTTCAACCTCTACACCACCCTCGACGCCGACCTGCAGCAATATGCCGAAGAGCTGATGGCCAACAAGCGCGGCTGCGTGGTGGCCCTCGAACCGGCGACAGGCGAAGTGCTGGCGATGGTCAGCGCCCCAACCTACGACCCCAACCTGCTCGTGGGCCGTATCCGCGGCGAGAACTACAAACGACTCAACAGCGACATAGCCAAACCGATGCTCAACCGCGCCCTGATGGGCCAGTACCCGCCGGGTTCCATATTCAAGGTTGCCCAGTCGATGGTGGCCCTCGACCTGGGTGTCATCAATCCCAACAGCGGTTTCGGATGCGACAAGAGCCTGGTGGGTTGCCACAACCACCCCTCGGCCCAGTCGGTGCAGGAGGCCATCAAGATGTCGTGCAACCCATACTTCTACCAGGTCTACCGCCGTGTGATCCAGCAGGGCAAGTACAAGAACATCTACAAAGACTCGCAGTACGGCCTCACCATTTGGCGCGAATATATGCTGCGCTTCGGTTTCGGCCAGAAACTTCCCATCGACCTTCCACGATCCGGCGTGCAGAGCGGGAACATACCCGACACAGCCTACTATAACCGCTGGTACGGGAAAGAGCGCTGGGCCTTCTCGACCATCTACTCCAACTCGATCGGACAGGGCGAAGTGACCGTCGTGCCGATCCAGATGGCCAACCTGGCGGCCATAGTGGCGAACCGCGGATACTATATCACGCCCCATGTGGTGCGGTTCTATGGACCCGACTCGATTCGCAACGACGAATACTACACCCGCCATGAGACCGGCATCGACCCGAAATACTTCGATATTGCTGCCGCCGGCATGTACGATGTGGTGCATGTGGCAGGCGGTACCGCACGGCGCGCCCGCGTCGATGGGCTCGACATCTGCGGAAAGACCGGCACAGCCGAGAACTATGGCAACGACCATTCGGTTTTCATCTGCTTCGCTCCGCGCGACAACCCGAAGATCGCTATGGCCGTATACGTCGAGAACGCACAGGGTGGCGGCGGCACATGGGCGGCCCCCATCGCAGGCCTGCTGGTGGAAAAATACCTCAACGGCGAAGTGAAACGCAAAGATATCGAGAAACAATACAAGGAATTCAACCCCTGCCAGAAGCTCCCGCTCACCCGCAGGGTGAAGAAAGCCAAGAAAAAGTAGTTCGCAAAAGACATGTACCAGGAACGACTGAAGATAGATTGGCTGGCCGTGGGCCTTTGGGCTTTCCTGGTGGTGTTCGGATGGCTCAACATCTACGCCGCCACATACAACGAAAGCCACAAAGCGCTGTTCGACCTCGCGACATTCCACGGCAAGCAGCTGTTGTGGATCGGAGCCGCGGCGCTGGCTGCCATCATCGTGATGTTCACCGAACCACGAGTGTTCTCGAACGGCGCCTTCATAATCTATGCCGTAGTGCTTGCGTTGCTGGTTGTAACATTATTCATAGCCGTAACCTCACACGGTGGAAAGTCATGGATCGACTTGGGTTTCTTCCGATTGCAGCCTTCAGAGTTCGCCAAGTTCGCAACAGCGCTGGCTTTGGCCAAATTCATGAGTGCCATAGATATTGACTGGAAGCAGACATCGACCAAAATCATAGCCCTTGTCATCATTGCCATTCCGGCGGCACTTGTGTTCCTGCAGCACGACACCGGATCGGCGCTGGTATTCCTGGCTTTCGTGCTGCCGCTCTACCGCGAAGGACTTTCGGGTGCAATATTGGTTATCGGTGTGGCGGCCATCGCATTGTTCGTGCTGGCGCTGCTGGTCAACAAGTATATACTACTAGGAGTGCTGGTTTTGCTGGCATTGGGATACCTGTTCCTATGGCTCAACAAGCGGTCTAGACGCGATTACATACGCGTCGCTGCGGTGCTTATCTGTTGTGTGACATTCGTCTTTTCGGTCGATTTTGTATTCAACCACGTGCTCGAAAGCCACCAGAGCGAACGAATCAATGTGCTGCTGGGCAAGAGCGACGACCTGCAGGGTGCGGCATACAACGTGAACCAGTCGAAGATAGCCATCGGAAGCGGCGGCCTGATCGGCAAGGGGTTCCTGCACGGCACTGTTACCAAAGCCGACTTCGTCCCCGAACAGCACACGGACTTCATCTTCTGCACCGTAGGCGAGGAATGGGGATTTATAGGCAGCATTTTGCTGCTTGCGGCATATATCTGGCTGCTGGTAAAACTGATATATATGGCCGAACGCCAGCGATCCACCTTTGCGCGGTTCTACGGATATTCGGTGGCCAGCATCCTTTTCATCCATTTGTTTGTCAACGTAGGTATGGTTCTCGGGTTGGTTCCGGTGATCGGCATCCCCCTGCCCTTCTTCAGCTACGGCGGCTCGTCGCTGCTTGCCTTCACCATACTGCTATTTATATTCATACGGCAGGATGCCGTTAAAAACCAATTGCTTTAATGCCAAAGAAACCAGAAGAACACTGCTCGTTTTGCGGACGCCCCGCATCTCAGGCCGGAATGTTGCTAAGCGGCCTCAACGGATATATCTGCCACGATTGCTCCGACCAGGCCATGAAGATATTCAAGGAACAAAGCCATTCACAAAGCAAGGCTTACGACCCCAAAGCGCCCATCCCCACACCAAGGGAAATCAAGGAATTTCTCGACCTGTATGTAATTGGACAGGAAGCTGCCAAGCGGGTGCTATCGGTGGCTGTGTACAACCACTACAAGCGCCTGCGCTACAATGCCGAGCATAACGACACCAATGATGTCGAGATCGAGAAGTCGAACATCATCCTCGTAGGCGAGACCGGCACAGGTAAAACACTGTTGGCCCGCACCATAGCACGCCTTCTGAAAGTGCCGTTCTGCATCGCCGACGCCACCACCCTGACCGAGGCCGGATATGTGGGCGACGACGTCGAGAATGTGCTTGTACGCCTGCTGCAAGCCGCCGACTACGATGTACCTGCCGCCGAACGCGGCATCGTGTTCATCGACGAGATCGACAAGATAGCGCGCAAGAGCGAAAACACCTCGATCACCCGCGATGTGAGCGGCGAAGGTGTACAGCAGGCATTGCTCAAACTGCTCGAAGGAGCCGAAGTGAGCGTTCCACCAGAGGGTGGGCGTAAGCACCCAGAACAGAAACTTATCAATGTAAACACCAGAAACATACTGTTCATCTGCGGCGGTGCTTTCGACGGGGTAGAACGTTCTATTGCCGCCCGCCTCAACAGCAACGTGATCGGCTTCAAAGGCGACGAGAAACGGCAGGAACTTGATCGTGAAAATATGCTGCAATATGTACAGCCTATGGACCTGAAAAAGTTTGGCCTGATACCTGAACTTGTCGGCCGCTTCCCAGTGCTCACCCACCTCGAAGCCCTCGACCGCGACGCACTGCGCCGCATCCTCACTGAGCCAAAGAACGCCCTCACCAAACAATATGAGGAACTGTTCCGCATGGACGGTATTACTCTGGTGTTCGATCCCAAGACACTTGATATGGTTGTTGACCGCGCTGTGGAGTACCATCTGGGGGCCCGCGGTTTGCGATCGATAATGGAAAGCATCATGACCGACCTGATGTACGACCTGCCCCAAATGGAAAAGGGAAGCACATACACCCTCACTCCGGAGGTGGCAAAAGAAAAAATGAAACTATGAAAATGCTGCTAACCAAGAAATTCACCTTCGAGATGGCACATGCGCTCGATGGATACGACGGCAAGTGTGCCAACTTGCACGGTCATAGTTACCACTTGGAAGTAACCATAGAAGGCACCGTACAGAACAGCAGCGGTATGACAATGGATTTCGGCAGCATCAAGAAATTGGTTCAGAGCGCTATAGTAGATAAGTTTGACCACGCTCTGGTGCTAAAAAAAGGTTCGGAACTGGCTCTGAATCAAATGACGTTCCAGAACCTTGTCGAAGTTCCGTTCAACCCGACAACAGAAAACCTCTTGATCCATTTCGCAACCATTTTGGAACCTCTGATACCTGCCGGAACCCACCTTTACAGTCTTCGCCTGGCCGAGACCGATACATCAGTGGCAGAGCTACAGCTTTGATACAGCCACTAACTTTTTTTGGCCATATCAGAAAAAAGTTGTAATTTAGCACTCGGATTATAGCCGCCCAAACAGCACCAAATATGCTGATAAGCGGTTGATTGTGATATTGATACCTCAACATAGAAAAATAAAAATATATATATGAAAATGCTGAAAAAAGGTCTCCTGCTGCTTGCCGCAGCCCTATTTATGGCCACCGGTGCCTCTGCCCAGAAGAGCATTGCCCAGAAGGCCGACGACCTCTTCGACCAGTACCGCTTCAAGGAAGCTGCCGACCAGTACACCAAGGCCTACGAGAAAATCAAGGACAACAAGGCTGAGAAGAACCGCGTTTATTACCAGTTGGCCGAGTGCTACCGCCTTATGTACGACTATCCGCGTGCCGAACGCATATACAAGCGCCTGGCCAACGATGGCTATCAGAATACTGAACGCCAGCTCTATTTCCAACTGGCCGAGATGTGCCGTTTTGAGAACAAATTCGACGAGGCTGACGAGTACTACGAAAAATATCTGCAGATGGAGCCTACCGACAATTATGCCGCAAAACGCAAAGCCTCCCTTATCTACGCCAACCAGTTATACAACAATCGTACCCGCCACGAGATCACCAAGATGAGCGACTGGTGTACCGACTATAACGACTGGGCTCCCCGCTTCCTGGGCGACGACACCACCAAGCTGGTTTTCACAACCTCACGTTTTGGTGAAGGAGAGAACGTAGGACGCGACCCCTGGACCGACCAAGCCTACTCGGACATCTACTATGTCTACCAGGATCGTAATGGCCTTTGGAATTCCTACCCCGAACCGTGGGACAAGACAAACAAAATAAACACACCTGTAAACGAAGGTGAGATATGCTTTTCGCCCGATGGCAATACCTTATACTTCTCGCGATGCGACATTGCCGAGAACGAAACCAAGGGTTGTCGCATATATATGTCAACCCGCGCAGCCGCCACTCTTGACAAAAAGAAAAGCAAGAAGACTAAAACCACCGCACCAGCAAAGAACAACAAGTCAAAAGGCAAGGGCAAAGACAACAAAGAAGCAGCCGCCCCTGAAGCTCCTGCCCCTGGAGAATGGAGCACCCCGGTGCCCATCAACCTTGGCGACACCGCTTACAATTACCTTTATCCTGCAATATCGAGTGATGGTTTGACACTATACTTCTCAAGTGATATGCCAGGTGGTTTTGGCGACTACGACCTTTGGAAATCCACACGAAAATCGACTGCCGACGATTTCGGCCGTCCGGTAAACCTCACATCAATCATCAACACCCGCGGCAAGGAGATTATGCCGGTGCTCCGCAGCGACTCCTTGATATACTTCTCGTCGGAAGGTCATCCCGGCGTCGGCGGTCAAGACCTGTTCTCCAGCCGCCTAGGAATCAACGGCAAGTGGTCCACGCCAGAGAATTTGGGCATTCCCATCAACTCCTCTTACGATGAAACCTCGATTATCTTCTATCCCAACCAAGGCGATGCCAACATCGTGGAGCGTGGATACTTCTCGTCGAGCCGTCCCTTTGCCGATCCTCACAACCGACACCTGAACAACCAAAGCAAAGACAAGACCCCTCCGGTGAACTATAACATCTTCTACTTTGAGCTTCCCGGACTCAACTACGCCATCCAAGGCACCGTGCGCGACGAGAAGTCGATGCAGCTTATCAGCGGGGTTAACATAAAAATTGTTGGCTCCGACGGCAAGGAATTTGCCACCAAGACCGACAAGAAAGGTTTCTATAAATTCGACAGCACCCAGATTCGTCGCGATGTAGTGTACAAAATGTACCTCTCGAAGACCGACTACTATAGCATCGAAGGCTCTGAAAGCACACGCGGTTATACCACCAACAAGACTTTGGTACACGACTTCCGTATGCTACCTGTTACCAAAGAGCCTGTCGTGCTGCCCGAGATTGGCTTCGACTTGGCCAAAGCCGAGTTGAAAGGTGAGTTTATGGACTCGCTGATGGACCTCTACCTTGTGATGGTAAACAACCCCAATATCGTGGTCGAAATCCGCTCACACACAGACTGCCAACCATATATCGGCCTCACAAACGACACCCTCTCGCAGCGCCGCGCACAAACAGTAGTCGACTATCTGGTAAGCCGCGGTATTGAACGTGAGCGCTTAGTGGCAAAGGGCTATGCCGAACGAGTTCCTCGCACGCTGGACAAGGATATGACTGTTACCTATAACGGCAAGCAGTACACCTTCTCTGCCGGTTCGGTTATGGAGTGCGACTATATTGCCACCCTCGACCCCGACCGCCAGCAAGCAGCACATTCTCTTAACCGCCGTATCGAATTTCTGGTGTTGAGAAACGACTATGTCTCACGCCGTCTTATAGAGAACATAGCTTCCAACACGCCCACCGCCACTACCGACGACCAAGGACGTGTAATTGACCTCACCAACCGTCCACTTGACAACGAAGACGAAGAAGTGAAACCCACCATTGTCCACGACGAGAGCACCATCCCCGTAACAATGGTTAATTCGACAAAAGGCGAAATCAACGCCATTATAAACGGCTCGCAAATAACCATGCTCATCGATGAACGCTTCATCGAACCCGTCGCTATTTCGTGGGAAGAAGCCATGAACTTCCTCTATCAGCGTCGTATCACCAAGGACGACTTCCCTCTGCGCGACCAAAGTTTCGACCCCGAAGGCAACATCCTCGAACGTGCCACCATCATCTTCAAGGAGATGCAAATAGGCGAACAACGAGTCAAAAATGTCGAAGTGGTTGTTGTGAAGAATGTAAACTATAAGTTTATCATCAACCGCACCGGTCTACGCCAGTTTGGCGAGTACGAGTTCGATAAACAACGCTCACGGCTCACCTTCTTCGACGAGTGATGACACCAACGCTCATCACCATACTGGGCCCTACGGCTACCGGCAAGACAGCTCTCGCTACCGAGGTAGCCTTCAGGCTTGACGGGGAGGTGATAAGCGCTGATTCCAGGCAGGTATTCCGCGGAATGGATATAGGCACAGGCAAAGATCTGTCCGACTACTATGTCCATAACACCGACATCCCCTACCATCTTATCGACATCTGCCAGCCAGACGAGGAATACAACGCCTATCGTTTTATGGGCGATTTCACAAATGCTTTCAATGGAATAGTAGCACGCAACCGTACTCCGATTATGTGCGGTGGTACTGGGATGTACTTGGATGCAGTTATTCGAGGCTACCAACTACCTGATGCACCAATAGACCATGAGTTCCGGAAATCACTTGAACCTTATAGTGATGAGGAACTTACCGAACGTTTGGCTTCTTATATTACCCTTCACAACCATACGGATACCGAGACCCGAGAGCGCCTGCTCAGAGCTCTGGAGATTGCTGAATATGGACGCGAGCATCCAGACGCCTACCGTCGAGTACCGGAAATGCAGCATCTTGTTTATGGCATTATGTTCCCTCGCGACATTATTATCGAACGGATCGGAATGCGTCTGCGCCAACGCCTCGACGAAGGTATGGTTGACGAAGTAAAAGCCCTTATCGACAATGGTACTGCACCCGAGCGGCTTATGCGATTCGGCCTGGAATACCGCCACTGTACCCGCTTCATTCTTGGGCAATGCACCGAAGAGGAGTTGTTCCGCGACCTATACACCGATATTCGCCGCTTTGCTAAGCGACAAATGACATGGTTGCGCCGTATGGAGCGCAATGGTGTAAATATCCATTGGATTGACGGTGCCCTGCCCCTTGACGACAAAGCCTCAATAATAACCGGAGATTACAGCCGGTTATCTTGAAGAGTGCATAATCTTTTTTACCAGCATTGTAGCAATAGCATCGCTCTGCGCTTCGCTATCGGCACAGAAGATATACACTGCCTGCTGAAGATATGATATTCCCACATAGCAGCTGGAACTGACATCCACCTTGTCTTCCACCACCGGTGCACCTTCACTTGGATTGCTGCGATTGCGACGGGCGAAGAAAACCACATCGGCACCTTCTCTCAACTGTGCCTGTTGCTCTGGCAGGAGGTCTACAATAAGAAATTCCTGTTTCATCCATGCCCATCCTTCATCATCGTCGGCCTCTACCATCACCACATCGACATGCGAAGTGCTGTCTAGTTGGAAATTCGACACCTCAGCCACCCGCACTCCCGTTTGTTTGGAGTAACGGTCATACAGTTCGCTCTGCGAGTGAGCCATAAAAGCAATGGCGAGCATCAATATCAGGATGGCAAGACGCTTCATGCTGTAAGGAATTTCCAAATATCACTAATTACCGAATCGGCGTCGCACTGGTTGTTGCAGATAACCGTTGGTTCTTCGTTTTGCGGCAAAGCAATCTCTTCGGGTACTGCGACGGGATCCTTTGGCTCCTGTACTCTCTCTGTTTTACGCTCTACCTTGTGTGCAACCATCTGGTGCACAACCGGCTCTGGCTCTGCGACCACAACATTCTCCACCACCTCTGGCCTACTTTCATTCTTAACCTCGGCCATCAAAGGAGTTTCCTCCGTAGGCTTCATCACCCATACACCCGTACCTAAAACGGCCATTCCTGCACAAACGAAGGCCACTGTTCGCATAGTCCGGCGGCGTATAATGGTGCGTGCACGGCCTTCGGCAGCATCCAATACTTCAGCCTTATGAGTAAGTTGGTTGAGTCTCTCCAACTCCTCCTGGCTCAAAGTGCCTTGCTGATATTTCGCCAGCAACTGTTGCAACGTTTCGTTTTTCATATCTCTTCCTCCATTCTTTTCTTTAATATTGCGTGAGCTTCGTCCAACCGTCGGCGAACGGTCATCACGGGCATGTTGGTCATTACCGACAGTTCTTCCAATGTGTAGTCTTCTTCATCATGCAGCTCTACCAAAGCTTTCAGCGCTTCAGGCAGTTCGTCGCGAAGTCTTGCAACTTCACGAAGCCTTTCTTCATGTTCATCCGTTTGGTACGATATATTGTTGCCCAACGGTACCAGACGCAAGCGATGCCTGTAAATGTCTATGGCTGCATTATGAACACATCGGAATGTATAGCTCTTTACATCGTCAATCTTTCTCGTTGTAAGCACCCTGACAATCGCATCCTGGACAGCGTCCCTCGCATCATCGGCATCCCGCAGTATTGCCATTGCGAGACCGAAGAAGTCGAGGTAGTGTGCCTCCAGCAAACGACGTTTCTCGGCGCTTTTCATACATATACGACGAAAAAGTTACAATTTTTGTTCACTTTTTAACATTTCAGGCATCATTTTTTTTGAGGAAAGGCCTTCAATTGGGTTAGTTTTCCTGTCGCAAAATCCACCTCTATTATAATGATATTAAGCCCATTAGATAACACTAAATAGGGCACTTTCAGCACAGTGTTATAACGACATGCCTGATCTACCGTTTTTTGGGTGATTTTAACATTTGGACGCTTACATTCCACTATCATCCACGGCTGCCCCGAGGGTGAAAAAATGACAATATCGCAACGCCGCGAAAGACCATTAAGGGCTATTGCCCCCTCGACCTGCATTCGCTCGAGCGGATAGCCGCAATGCGAGTGCAGAAGGACAATAGTCTGTTGCCGCACCCACTCTTCGGGAGTGAGTGCCACCCAACGGCGACGCACGGGATCAAGCACCTCTTGGCGCCCGTCGTCGAGCTGACGCACCTGCGGTTCAGTATATTGTGCTTTCGTCTCCACCTTCCTCTTGTTCTGCTTGAGGACGCTGCTTGTGGCCATTGTTGATCTTCCACGAGAAACCAAGTGTAACTGTCGGCGATAGGCGGCGACCCTTCATCACACGGTTGAACGTGTGGCTGTATGTAGTGTGGCCCCAACCGCCGGTGCAGAGCACATCGCTCACACGCAGGTTGATAGTGCCGCGCTTGTCGAAGACATCCTTCTTTACAGCCAGATCGACCCAATAACTCGGATCCATCTTTGTCTGCAGGTCGAGCCACGGAGCCCAGTATTGGCCGCTCAATTGCACTGTCCACTCCTTCGGCAGGGTCATAAACGAACTTAACTTTCCACTGGCCTGGAACGACTCGGTGCTCTGGTTATGCAGCAACTCCGTACCCTCGATATGGCTCTGATACACATTGAGGCTGATATTGACTTTCCACCACTGGAACACCTGCCAGTCGAAGATAAACTCCATACCATAATTATAGCCGGTACTGAGATTCAGACTTGTCGAGGCACGATAACCGTCGTATTGGGGGTTGTAGGGTTCCCACCAGGCATAACGCTCCACACTGTCGGCACACCAAGTGAAACCGTAGTGAGTTATCATATTGTTGGTCTGACGGTAGTAGAGTGATGAGAAGAGATTCACCTTCCCCACCCCTAGGTTATAGCTCAGCTCGAAAGCGTTGGTATATTCGGGATCGAGGTCGGGATTGCCGAAACTCATCTGGTTGTCCTCACGGATATCCATGTAGGGGTTGAGGTCCCACATGTGGGGGCGGCGCACACGGCGCGAATAGCTCACCTGGGCGCTCTGCAGGTCGGTTATCTTATACGAAAGGTGAACCGTAGGGTAAAGCTGCCAGTAGGTCTTGTCCACCGGAGCAGTGGCGCTGTGGTTGATATCCTTGCCGTAAATCGAGGAATACTCACCACGAAGGCCACCTTGCAGCGAGAGCGCGTCGGTTAGGTTGCCGCCAAGTGTGGCATATACGGCATGCACCTGCTGGCGGTAGTTGAAGTGTGTCGACGAGAGTGTATCGAAATAGCGGTACAGATTCTGCGATGCATAGTACTCCGTACGGTAGTAGTCGGCCTTCTGGTCAGGCCAATCCATACGCCCCTCATAACCCGTCTCCAAACGCCATCCGTTGTCGAACGGGCGCAGATAGTTGAGCTTGATGTTCAACGCCTGGTGATGGTTCTCCGTCTCGCTTTCGCGAAGGTAGTAGTTATCCCAGACGGCAGGACCGTAATAAGTCTGCTCCTGGCTTCCCTCACCATGCACCTTGCGGGTGCTGAAGGTGGCGTCGAAGGTCAGTTCCTCGTCTTTCCGGTCGAATTTCTTTGTATACAACAGGTTGAACGAGTGGTTCTCATTATGATTGTCGCTGAGGCCTTTCTGGTAGTAGCGGAGCGAATCGTTATAGAGCAGGTCGGTGGCATAGATATCGCTGTTGCGACGACGGTTGCCGCCACGCAACTGATAGGAGAGCAGGAGGCTGTTCTTGTCGTTGAAATAGTATTCTCCGCCCACCTTGACGCTACCCATCCGGTTGGGGTTGAGGCCGTACTGCTCAATACTATTGTGCGAAATGGGAGTGCCGGCGGCATTGAGATATTCGATATCCGACTCCGCACGGCTGCCGCGCTGGCGCAGGCCGGCATCGGCATTGAAGAAGAGGTTGTACTTCTCGGTGGTGTAGTTGAGACTCACATTGCCCATCACCGTAGGGATAAAGCGGGGCAGCTGCTCGGGTACCATGAACGGCAGCGGAGCACCTGCGTTGAGGTTCACCACGCCGTTGAGCCCCAAAGCGCCGGCAGTACGGTCTTTGAGCTTGATATTTATGATACCACTCATACCTTCCGGGTCGTACTTTGCCGAGGGGTTGGTGATAACCTCGACATTCTCGACCGTCGAAGCAGGAATCTGCTCCAGAAGGGTGCTGAGGTCGGAAGCCAGCAGCTCGCTGGGGCGGCCGTTGACGAGCACCTTGACATTGGTTGAGCCGCGCAGGGTTACGTTGCCGTCGTTGTCGATGGCCACGCTGGGCACCTGCTCCAGCACGTCGGTGGCTGTACCGCCTCCGGCCACGATATTCTTGTCTACATTCACCACTCTCTTGTCGAGCTGGTACTCGACCATCGACCTTTCGGCCACCACCTCGACAGCCTCCATCATCGTTGCCGTCGAGCGGATCTGGATCTTCCCAAGATTGACTGTCGGATGGCTTGACGAGAGCACTATCTTGCCGTCGTAGTATTGCGGCTCATAGCCGATGAATGTGATGCGCATAAGATAGGTGCCGTAGGGCGCCTGAAGGGTGAAATTGCCATTGCTTTCGCTGACGGTGCCGCCTTTGAGGGTCGAGTCCTTGGGCGAAAGGAGCGCCACAGTTGCATATTCGATGTTCTCGCCGGTGCGGGCATCAACCACACGTCCGCGCACAGTCCCCTGCTGGGCATACACATTGCAAGCCAGCAGAACTAATATCAAGATTGCAATTCGCTTCATAAAAGGGTTTACAACTCCCTGACCGGGAATTTGAAGTAGGTGTTGGGATAAGGCTCGTCCTTCAGGGTGAAGTGCCACCATTCGCAGTCGTAGGGTTTGAAACCATGGCGCAACATAACATCGCGGAGAATCATACGGTTGGCAAACTGCTGCTCGGTGATGGTGTCGTTCTGACGATAGACACCCGTCTCGGGGTCGCCGCCACAGTCGGGATGGCTCTCGCGGCCGAACCAATCGAAGGTTCCGCCCATATCTACCTCCTTCTCGGTACGCATGTCGAAAAGGGTGAGGTCGAGCGTTGAACCGCGCGAATGGCCGCTCTTGGTGGCGATATAATCTTTGATAAAGAGGCTGTCCTTCGTCTCGTTGGGATAGAAATAGGGCTTCATGAGCGTATCTCCGAGGTCCTTGCCCCAGCGCACAAAATGATCCACTCCGCATTGCGGACGGTAGGCGTCGTAGATTTTCAAGCGGTAGCCGCGGGCTTTGAGCTCGTCGCTGACGGCGCGGAGGCTGTCGGCCGCACGACGGGTGAGCAATGCCGTGGGCTGCTCGTAGCCGTCGATACGGGCACCGACGAAGTTGTAGGTGCCGAAATAGCGCACCTCCAGTATGGCGTCGGGCACCACATCGGTGATATTAACGAAGTCTGTCGAGTCGAATTCCGGCTCTACGGTTTTGGAACAGCAGGCCGCGACAATGCATATAGCTAGTGCTGCAACGACGGAAAGCGATATTTTCTTCATCTTACTGTATCTGATATTAGAGACTGATCCTGTGGGTCAGCATGATGTAACCCACGCGGCGTTTCATGCCGCTGAACTCGCCTGTGGAGTAATTCTCGTTGAGGAAATTGTGAAGCGGCAGCATGAAAGTGATCATACCTTTGTTCTTGCTGCTGCCGTTGTATATGAGCGAAAAGTCGAGCCCGAGGCCGTCAAGGAACATATCCTTGTTGGCACCGGCATAGTTTCCGTAGGCTCCAATCACCTTGTCGTAGAACACACCTGCCTCGAGCACACCCTTCTGTCCAATCATCAGGCCGGCACGCGGCTGGACATAGAGGCTCCGCAGGTCGCTCCCGTTGCGGAAGCAGAGTTCCTGACTTTTGATAAACGCGCCGGCATATATGCCGATAATGCCCGGTTTCCACGAGGCGTCGAGACCCACACCGTAGTCGCCCGGATGCTTGAAGGGGCTTCCGAAGGCGCGGTGATATGGGCCATAGATATCATTGGCTGCAAATCCTTCCTTTTCAATGCCTACTGGGAATGTAAGGGCTGCGTCGGGCACTATGCGGAAGTACGCGTCTCTTGCGTCGCCTTCAGAAAAAAGAAAATATCCAACCATCCCGCGTGTGACGTCGTAGATGGTTGTGGTCCAGTAGTTGGTGCTCCATGCACGGGTGTTGAGCGTGAAATCGCTTTGCGCCGCAACGCCCAGCGAGAGCATAACGGCAACTGCAAGAATGATTGCTTTCTTCATTTTATGATCGTTTTGTTGTTTTCAAACCTTTGGCTGGCGTACAAAGTGGGGCATCTCGAATGGAATCTCGATCGAGTATTCGATAAGGCCGCCGAAAGCGCCGTCCTCTTTCCACCAGGGGGTCTGGTAGATAAGTTTCTTCACCTTCGAGCCGTCTGCGAGGGTCTTCTCGATGGTATAGGCGTTAAGTTGTTGGTGCTCGAGTAGGCCTTTGAGTTTGGTCTTTGCCGGCTCGGGGTGGCAATCCATAAGGTTGTTGCCTATAATCTTGTGTCCGTGACTGTTCACATCGGCACTGTGTTGGTTCATGTCAAGCACATTGCCCTCGGCATCACAAACCGTGATGGCTACATTGTTCAGATGTTCGAAATACTGGTCCATAGGATGGATTTAAAGTTTAAGGTTTAAAGCTTAAGGGAAGGGCCGCACATCATGAATGCATCGGCACCTTTAATCCTTAAACCCTAAACCTTAAACCGATTTGACTATATTATTTGCACTGCAGGGCAGCGAGGGCGATGCTGTAGAGCTTGGTCTTTGCGCTGTCGCCGCGGCTGGTGAGGACGCAAGGTACGCGGGCACCCATCACCATGCAAGCCAGTTCGGCGTGGGCGAACTTGGTGCAGGCTTTGTAGAAGATGTTACCGGCCTCGATGTTGGGGAACAGCAGGCAGTCGGCATCACCGGCGACCTCGCTGGTGAGTTTCTTGGTCTGGGCGCTCTCCTTGTCGATGGCGCAGTCGAGG
>ONYC01000184.1 GCA_900321975.1 uncultured Bacteroidales bacterium | reverse complement strand
TTGTTGTCCGCTTGTTGTCCGGTTGTTGTCCGCTTTTAAAGCGGACAACAACCGGACAACAAGCGGACAACAAGCGGACAACAGACGGTGAAGAGTGCCGCCTGACCGGTGGACGGTCGATACCGAAGGATAACCAATTACAAACAAAAATAGGAGACATTATTATGGCAAAGACACCAGGATTGCTGCTGGGTGGCAGCTTGAAATCGGCGGGTATCACTTTCTATCAGAAGCAGGGCCGGATGGTTGCGCGGTCGGCGCGTTCGGAGGAGCGGCGCAGCAATACGCGCGGCCAGTTTGTCCAGCGGCAGCGGATGCGCCACACTACCGCCTTGTGGAAAATGCTGAAGCCGCTCGAGCCGATGTTCAGCGGCGGGAAGAGCGCGTATGCCCGTTTCGCCACACTGGCCAACCGGCTGCCGGCGGTGTTTGTGCCCGACAGGGATTCGCAGAACGGCGCCTCGTTCCTGATGCCCGGAATTCCGGTGAGCGACGGACCGCTGCCCCATATCCGCCAGCATCTGGGCGAGGTGGACGGCGTGGCGGCCCTGATCACCGACCTGAAGGCTGAGGATTTGCAAGGCGGCGATGCGATGCAGCTCTATACTGCCGAGCAGCGCGTCGAGGGCCGCACGCCGAGGGTCCGTTTCCAGCGGGTGCGCGAGGTGAACAGGGACGAGATGGTGGTGGTGGACGGATGCCTGGCGCTGAAGGACGCAGGGCTCGCCGACGAGATGAAGGGGTGGGCGCTGGTGCGCACTCAGGGCGACCGCTGCTCGCCGCAGGTGCTGGTTACGCGTTGCACCTATTACGAGCCGTTCGCCACCGAGGAGGCCCTTCTGGAGGCTGCCAAGAGCTACGGGGGCCTTACGGAATAGCGGTTCAAAGGCTAGGCAAAAGACACAGAATCGGCGGCTTGCGGAAAAAGTTTTGGCCGATTGAGAAAAGTTGTGTATCTTTGCACTTTGTTTTATTCACCAAGTGGGTGGATAATAGATTAATGACAGGACAATAAATTAAAATCGAAACAGATATGAACACACTGACCAACCTGCCCGACCTGTTGGGCCTGCACATCGGCAACCCGCTCGGCCTTACGCCGCTGGCGATGCTGATTATCATTTTTGTTGTGGTGGGAGTAATGACTTTCTTCAACCACCAGATACGCTACCGCGACGGAGGCCGCTACTACCCGGTGCTGTACACCCTCTTCGGAGTGTCGCTCCTGGCGGTGTTCTACTATGTGTTCCAGGCCGACCTGCCGAAAATCGGCGAGACCGCCTGCATCGGCTGGCATTGCCGCTCGTCGCTGGTGGGCGGTGTGGCATGGGCCATTGTGGGCATAGCCCTGACAACGCTCGTGTCGTTCGGTTTGTTCATCGCCACGATGCAGATAGTGGCGCAACTCTCGGTCGAAGCCGGCATGTCGCTCGAAGAGAAGCGTTGGAAGGAATGGAAGTGGGGATTGGCCATCGTTCTGCTCGGAGTGTCGGTTACCGGCATATCCTTCGAGATCAACCAGACGGTGGGCAGCTGGGCGCTGATAGTTACCGCCCTGCTTACTGTGGCGTTTGTCATCTTCAAGATAGTGCGCGACACCATATATTGCGGCAAATTCCTGTGGGCCCTGCTTATCGGCCTTGTGTTCCTGCTGGGCACAGCCGCGTCGATGGCCCTCTTCCTTGAGGTGATACATGCCTGTGTGTATCTGACGGTGTTCCTTGTGGCATTCCTTGCCAGAGCCAAGGCCAGAAAGAAAAAACCGGCTAAGAAATGAAAAGGACCAAGTCGTTTTCGCACCGTCTCAGCCGTCGGGTGATAATCGTTGTCGCCGTCATCTTCGTCGTGCAGATGTTTGTCGTCGGGCTTACGTCGAGCAAGATCATCGCCGACGAGGCCGCCCGCTCGACACAGCACATGCTCCACGGGACAATCAGCGAGATCGAGCTGCCGTTGGGCGAGGTGGAGATTGCCACCCAGACGGTGGCGTCGCTCATCGCCTCGATGCCCGACAACGTGGGCTACGCCGGGATGGTCATAAGCCGCACGGTGGAGATAGATTCGCTCATCTGCGGCGGTTCGGTGATTTATCCAACCCCCAATGGGGCGAAAGCCAGCATGAGCTATGAGGATTCGACCGGCATGGTGCACAGCTATGACCTGATGGGCGGATGGAGCGAGAGCTCGTGGGTGAACCGCTGCTTGGCGTTCGTCGACCAGTACCGTGCCCCCTTCTGGGCCGAACCCTATCAGGCCGAAGGACAGCGCAACCAGTTGGTTACCGCGTTCTGCTATCCCATCTTCCTCGAGGAGAATGGCGACAGTGTGCTCTTCGCCGTCGTCACCGCCGAACTGCCCATCGACTGGATCGAGCACAAGTGCGAGGCGATGCGTCCCTATCCCAGCTCGCTGACCACCATCGTGTGCGGCAGCACAGTCATCGGCTTGCACGACAGCGCCATCATCGCCCAGATGCGGGAGGCGGTGTCCAAGGACAAGAACCTGCAAGAGCTGCAGGAGGATATGAAAAAAGGCGTGGACAGCATGCGGCGCATAGGTTCGGGCTCCAACGTGGGCTATGTGGTCTATGGCCCGCTGCACAACGGATGGATGGCGTCGGTGCTCTGCCAATACAAGGAAGTGCTCCACCACTCCTCTGTGATGCACACCAACATGCTGATTATCGGACTTATCGTCTTGGCGATACTCTATGTGATCTGCCGCTTCACCATCCACCGGATGACGACGCCCATCACGCAGCTCTCCGACGCTGCCCTCCGGATGGCAAAGGGCGACTTGAACACCCAACTACCCGAAATCAAGAGCGGCGACGAGATGATGCACCTGCACGATTCGTTCGTCTATATGCAGAATTCCATCACCGAATATATCGACGAGCTGAAGACCACCACAGCCGCCAACGAGCGGATGGAGTCGGAACTCGGCGTGGCCCGCAACATACAGATGGGTATGCTCCGCACCGACTTCCCCGACAACGTGTCGGCGCTGCTGGTCCCAGCCAAAGAAGTTGGAGGCGACCTCTACGACTTCGTGCAGAAAGGCGATTACCTATACTTCACCATCGGCGACGTGTCAGGCAAGGGCGTTCCCGCCTCGCTGATGATGGCCATCACGCGTGCAGGTCTCCGTTTCGTGGCCGGTATGGAACAGACGATGGACAAACTGCTGGAACGCATCAACGTAAGCGTTACCGACACCAACTCGAACGATATGTTCGTAACCCTTTTCATGGGTCGCATCAACCTCAAGACTCGCCGTATGGAGTACTGCAATGCAGGCCACAACCCCATAATCGTGGTGCCGCCCGCAGGCGATCCCTACTACCTCAAGGCCAAACCCAACCTGGCCATCGGTCTTTTCGAAGACTTTGTGTACGAAGCAGAAAGCCTCGACCTTGCCGCCGGTACGCGCCTTGTGCTCTACACCGACGGCGTCAACGAGGCCGAACGTGAGGACAAGAGCCTCTTCGGCAACGACCGCCTTTTGGAATGGGCGAAGAGCAATCTGGTGCGCAATGCCGACACTACGGACAAGGAAGTGGTCGACAGCCTGTACAAGGAAGTGTTGCAGTTCACCGAGGGCAATCCCCAGAACGACGACATCACCATAATGAGCATCTTAATCCAATAGTAAGAATGAAAAAGAGATTCAACCCCATCAAGGATAAAAGCAGCGAGATAATCGAGTACCTTATGGCTTCGCCCGATATGCCCGCCGACGAAGCCCTCCGGTTCAAGCTGCGCCTTTCGATCGAGGAGGCCGTCGAGAATGTGGTGCGCTACGCCTATGAAGGCGGCATCGGATGGCTCGAAGTGGGCACCTCGCTCGACAAAGACTCGCTGCTGCTCACCATCGAGCTGCGCGATGCAGGAGTCCCGTTCAACCCGCTCGACCGTGAGGATCCGGATATAACACTGTCGGCCGAAGAGCGCGAAGTGGGCGGCCTCGGTATCTTCCTCTGCAAGCAGATGATGGACAGCCTCAGCTACCGCTACGAGGATGGTAACAATATCCTCACAATGACAAAGAAAATAAGCGAATAATCGGTACGCGGGCTGCTGCCTGCGTTAAAAAATTCAACAATGGAAATTACCATAAAAAACGAAGGGGAGAAAACGTACGTAACCCTCAACGGGCGACTCGACACCACCAACGCCGACCAGTTCCAGGCCGACATCCAGCCCCTTATGACTTCGCCGAAACCAGATATCGACATCGACTGCGCGGGTATGACCTACACCTCGTCGCAAGGTTTGCGAATCTTCCTCTCGCTCCAGAAGAGCGTCCTCGCCCGTGGAGGCAAGATGGTGATGCTCAATATGAACCCGCAGGTGAAGGAGGTGTTCGACATCACAGGATTCTCCAATATCATAGCCATCCGTTAGCACGCCATGAAACTGGACATGCATTGCGAGATGATTCTCGACGAGTACCGCGACCGACTGCCCATATTGGACAAGATGAGAGAAGTGGTGCTCGGCATCCTGCAGCGGACGCTGAAGGAGAACAATATGGTGGTTACTGCCATAGAAGGTCGTGTGAAAACGGAGAAGAGCCTTGCCGGCAAATTGGAACTGAAAGGCAATAAATACCACACTATCGATGATATCACCGATATCGTGGGTGTCCGTATCATCACCTTTTTCAGCGACGAGGTCGACCAGATTGCCGCCCTCGTGGAACGCATGTTCGATATCGATTGGGACAACTCGGTCGACAAGCGAAAGATGCTGGAGATAGACCGCTTCGGATACATGTCGCTCCACTATATCTGCCGCATCCCCAAGTCGCTCTACGAAGACCCGCAGCAGCCGCTGCTCAACGAGATACGCTTCGAACTGCAAATGCGTACCGCCCTCCAGCACGTGTGGGCCAACATGCAGCACGATACCGGCTACAAGAGCGAGGTGGAAATTCCTATGGAACACCAGCGCAGCCTAAACCGCCTGGCAGGTATCCTCGAGCTGGCCGACGAGCAGTTTAGCCGCATCCGCAAGGAAATCAACGACTACCGTCGCAATGTGCAGTCGCTCGTAGCCAGTGGCAACTTCGACGATGTTCCGCTCAACGGCGACACATTCCGCAGCTATTGCGAGCTGCGCCCGTTCCAGCGGCTGGCCGAGAAAATAGCCACCATCAACCAGGCCGAGCTCTACGACGACAGCCCAATGCCTTACTATCAAGTGCTGCTCAGGCTCAATATGAAAACCATAGGCGACGTGGAGCGTATGCGCGCTGAATGTAGCGACGGCGCCTATCAGCTGGCCTTGATACAATTGGCCGGAACAGGTCTCGACATCGTGGCCTATTCGGTAGCCCTGCAGAATCTCTGCATAGTCAGAATCCTCAAACTCGGTTACGGTGTGGCAGGCCTCACCAGTATGTTCAACGCCATATACGGCGAAAGCGCATACAACGCCCAGCGCGCCGACCGTATCTACCAACAAGCCGTAAGAATAAACCTGATATAATATAACGTGGACACTTCCCTTTTCGACAAAGCTGCACAGTTCGCCATCGAAGCTCATCGGGGTGGCGAGCGCAAGGGCAAAGGATTCCCCTACATCATCCACCCCATGGAGGCGGCCGCGATTGTGGCCACCGTCACAAGCGACCCCGAAATGCTAGCCGCCGCCATCCTCCACGATACTGTGGAAGACACTGACGTGACCATCGAACAGATCGAAGAACAGTTCGGCCCGCGGGTGGCGCATCTTGTGAATGTGGAGACAGCGCAGAAAGGAGCCTCGTGGCGCGCACGCCGGGAGGTGCAGATCGAGCGGTTCCGTAAGGCCGACCGCGACAGCAAGATTGTGGCCCTGGGCGACAAACTTTCCAACCTTAGGGCTATCGCCCTCGACTACCGCAAGCTCGGCGACGCCCTCTGGAGCCGTTTCAGCGCTCCGGAAGGCAAGAAAGACATAGAGTGGTACTACCGCAGCCTCGCCTCGTCTCTCGCCGACTTGGCCGATACCGATCCCTACCAAGAATACCTTGCCCTGATAGAGGACACTTTCACTAGAGGATAAACTTCACTCCGGCAATATATAAAAAAAGGAAGCAAGCGTTTTATGCTTGCTTCCCTTTTTCGTAGGCCTCCTGCAGTTTTGCGTTTCCTTCAATCTCGTTCGGGGCACCCACCCCGCCGCAGAAGATGTGACCTTTGAGCTTCGACTTGCCGAAGCAGTCAATCCAGCCCTGCAAACCACTCTCGGCACGTTGGGGGACATGCTCTTCATTCTCGAAGGCGGTGGTGAGCAGGTAGATGTCGCGGAAGCGATAATCCTTGGTGTACATGGCGTTCATGCGGTCGATGAGGGTCTTCATCTGACCGCTCATCTCGTAGTAGTAGATTGGCGTTGCCCAGCAGACGACGTCGGCGTTCAGCACGCGCTCCATGATGGCGGGCACATCGTCCTTGAAGATACAGGCGCCCGTCTGCTGGCACGAGAGGCAGCCGACGCAGAACTTTATCTCTTTGCCACGCAGCGAGATAAGTTCCACCTGATGCCCTTCGGCTTCAGCACCGCGGGCAAACTGCTCCGCCAAAGCGTGGCTGTTCGAGCCCGGACGGAGGCTGGTTGAAATTATGATAACTTTTTTCATATTGGTAGTTGTTTGTTGTTTGCTAAATTGGGATTTACCTTATTACATTGTTATTCTTTGGTACGG
>ONYC01000017.1 GCA_900321975.1 uncultured Bacteroidales bacterium | reverse complement strand
CAGCAGAGGATGGAGGCTAAGGTATTGATGCATCTGGCTGATGGATTGGTTGCAACGCGTCAGACACACATCCTTGTCCTCGTGCGAGAAACGGCTGTGATGCATCCACGAGTGCCATAGTCCGTCGTACCCTACCAATTCGTCGCCCACCATCAACCGATTGTCGATAGCACGCCACAAACAGGCGGCTATCGACAGGGGGTTGTACAGCGTGCCAAAGGGATTGCACAGTGTGTCGAACCCTGCCGCCTGTAGCCGCTCGCCTACCTCGTCGGTGAAGCAGGAGCCTAGCAGCAGCATCGGCGTGCTGTAGTCGATGCTGAGCGTCGCAGGGGTGATGATGACAGGTGTGGTGAGTTGCATTTTTTTGAAGTAAGAACTAAGAAGTAAAAACTAAGAAGTTGGGCGGCAGCCATTTTTCATTTTTCAATTTTCATTTTTCAATTTATTAATATTGTGCCGTTAGCGGTTTGACGGCGTACACTCCCTTTATCTCCTCCAACGCTGCCATCATCTTCTTGGGGTCGACCAGCAGGTTGCGCGTCTTCATCGTCAAACTGAGGTTGTTTTGGGCATCCACAACCATTGCCTCCATGGGTATCTTGCCCTTGTTCTTTTTCGCCAAGATCCCCAACTCTTTGCAAAACTCCTCGGTGATGTCGGCGAGGTTGATTGAAAAGCGTATCAACTTAGTGTTTTTTTCCAATGCTGCTTCGAGCAGCATTATGTCGTAGATTTTGAATTGGGGTTTCGACTGGTAGTATTCGCCTTCTTTGTTGTAGCCGGTGTATTGGCGCACGGTGGCTTTGATAAAGATGTGCAGGTCTTTCTTAAAATAGTTGCTGAATTTCAGATAGTCGCTTTTATACAGTCGGATGGTGTAGGGTCCGCTATAGTCTTCCAGCACCATGATGCCGTATGGGTCGCCATTCTTGGACGAGATGCCAGTTCTGGCATCGGTGACGATACCTCCTATGGTCAGGTTCTTATCCACATAGGGAGTTAGGTCGGCTAGGTCGGCACATTGGGTGTTGACAAAGTGCTGCATGGTGTACTTGTCTTCATCTAGCGGATGACCGCTGAGGTAGAAGCCAATGACGGAATACTCTTCGCGGCACTGCTGCACTACGGTCCAAGGGTCGCATGGCGGCACCTCGGGGTGTTGCTGCTGCTTTATGTCGTCGCTCATGTCGAAGATTGACATCTGGGCGCTCTCCTTGCTCTCGCGGTTGCGCGCTGCCCATCGCATCAGTTTTTCTAGGAAGGTGGGGGTTGATTCGTTGTCGTTCTCCTTGAAGAAGTACTGCGCACGGTGCATCTCCCCCACGCCGTCGAAGGCACCCGCCTTTACCAGCACTTCGACATTCTTGCGGTTGACGGAACGGAGGTCTACGCGCTCGAGGAAGTCGAAGATGTCGGTATAGGGTCCTTTGGCAGTCCGTTCGGTGATAATGGCCTCTGCTGCCGCTTCGCCCATGCCGCTGATGGCCTGCAGGCCGAAACGTATCTGCCCCCGCCGATTGACAGAGAAGTCCATCTCCGACTCGTTGACCGAGGGTGCCAGCACCTCGATGCCGTGCTTGCGACAGTCGTCCATCAACTCGGTGGTGCGCTTGATGTCGCTCTGTCCGCTGGTGAGCACCGCCGCCATATACTCGGCCGGATAGTGCGCCTTGAGGTAAGCGGTCTGGTAGGCCACCCAGGAGTAGCAGGTGGCGTGCGACTTGTTGAAGGCGTAGGAGGCGAACTTCTTCCAGTCCTCCCATATCTTGTGCAGAACGTCGCGGGGATGGCCGTTCCGCTCGCCGCCTTCGTAGAACTTCACCTCCAGCTCGTTCATCTTCTCAATCTGTTTCTTGCCCATCGCCTTGCGCAGCGTGTCGCTCTGTCCGCGGGTGAAGCCTGCCAGCTGCCGGCTCAGCAGCATCACCTGCTCCTGATACACGGTGATACCGTAGGTGTCCTTCAGATACTGCTCCATGCAGGGTATGTCGTACTCGATAGGTTTGCGACCCTGCTTGCGGTCTATAAAGTCGGGTATGTAGTCCATCGGGCCCGGACGGTAGAGGGCATTCATAGCTATCAGGTCCTCGAAGGCGTGGGGCTCCAGCTCGCGCAGGTATTTCTGCATTCCTGCCGACTCGAACTGGAACGTGCCCACCGTGTTGCCCTCGCAGAAAAGCTGGAATGTCTTCTCATCGTCCATCGGCAGGTGGTCGATGTCCACCCTCACGCCGTGGTTGCGCTCTATCATGTCTATGGCGTT
>ONYC01000131.1 GCA_900321975.1 uncultured Bacteroidales bacterium | reverse complement strand
GGCATGCAGGATTCGGGCATCATCATCAGCATCAACTCCGACCCCGAGGCCCCCATCAACAAGATTGCCGACTATGTGATCACCGGCACCGTCGAAGAGGTGGTCCCGAAGATGATAAAATATTACAAACAGAATAGCAAATAGGAAATATGGCAAACTACTATACTGACCATCCTGAGATAGATTTCCATCTGTCGCATCCCCTGATGAAACGTCTTGTCGAACTCAAAGAAGACGGCTTCAAGGACGCCGAAGAATTCGACTACGCACCCGTGGACCACGAGGACGCCATAGAGAACTACCGCCGCATACTCGACATCACCGGTGATGTGGCAGCCAATGTCATCGAACCCAACTCCGAGAGCGTCGACCTCGAGGGTCCGCACCTCGAGAACGGCCGCATGATATATGCCTCGAAGACTTTCGAGAACCTCGACGTAACCCGCAAGGCAGGCCTCTACGGAGTGTCGATGCCCCGCCGTTACGGTGGATTGAACCTCCCTTCAACCATCTTCTCGATGATGAGCGAGGTGATCTCGGCTTCCGACGCCGGATTCCAGAACATCTGGAGCCTTCAGAGCTGTATCGACACCCTCTACGAGTTCGGCAGCGAAGAGCAGCGCGCCAAATATATACCACGCATCTGCGCCGGCGAAACGATGAGCATGGACCTCACCGAGCCCGACGCCGGCTCCGACCTGCAGCGCGTGATGCTCAAAGCCACCTTCGACGAGAAGGAGAACTGCTGGCGGCTCAACGGCGTGAAGCGCTTCATCACTAACGGCGACTCGGACATCCACCTTGTGCTCGCCCGCTCGGAAGAGGGCACCAAGGACGGCCGCGGCCTCTCGATGTTCATCTACGACAAGCGCAACGGCGGTGTCGACGTGCGTCATATCGAGCATAAACTCGGCATCCACGGTTCGCCCACCTGCGAGCTTACCTACAAGAACGCGAAGGCCGAACTCTGCGGCGACCGTAAGCTTGGCCTTATCAAATACGTCATGGCCCTTATGACCGGCGCCCGTCTGGGCATCGCCGCCCAGAGCGTCGGTGTGGAGCAGGAAGCCTACAACGAAGGTCTGGCCTATGCACGCGAACGCGCCCAGTTCGGCGAGAAGATCATCAACTTCCCCGCCGTCTACGACATGCTCGCCCGCATGAAAGCCAAACTCGACGCCGGTCGCTCGCTGCTCTATTGCACCTCGCGCTATGTGGACATCTACAAGAGCCTCGAGGACATCGCCCGCTTCCGCAAACTGGAACCCGACGAGCGCGCCGAGATGAAGCAGTACAGCCGCCTCGCCGACGCTTTCACCCCGCTGGCGAAGGGTATGAACAGCGAATATGCCACCCAGAACGCCTACGACGCCATATCGATTCACGGCGGCTCGGGATTCATTATGGAATACAAGAGCCAGCGCCTCTACCGCGACGCGCGTATCTTCTCTATATACGAAGGTACCACTCAGTTGCAGGTGGTTGCAGCCATTCGCTATGTCACCAACGGCACCTATCTGCAGGTGATGCGCGATATGATGGCATCCACCCCCGACGGCGCCCTCAAGAGCCGTGTGGCCCCGCTGATCGACCTCTACGAGCAGGCGGTTAACTACGTCAAGGAACAGGGCAATCAGGAGGTACACGACTTCCTCGCACGCCGCCTCTACGATATGACGGCCGAGATTATCATGAGCCTTCTTATCATCGACGACGCCAACCGCTCCCCCGAGATGTTCGAAAAGAGCGCCAACGTCTATGTCCGTATGACCGAAGAGGACGTGTGCGCAAAAGCATACTACGTGATGCACTTCACCGAGGCCGACCTCGACAACTTCCGCGCGAAATAACCCCCTAAACATTATATGCCATGAAAAAGATACTGACAGTCATGATGGCGCTGGTCCTCACCTTCGGCGCACAAGCCCAGATCGGAAACCTTGTCGGCAGTGCCGTCAAGAAAGGCTTGCAGAAAGGCATCGAGAAAAAGGTGGAGCAGAAAGTCGACGAGGCTCTTGGAACGAAAAACAACCAACAGCAGGAGACCGCCACTCCCAAGCAGAACGACAACAACACAGTTGTTTCTGAAGAACCTGGCGACCATATCCCCACCCCTGAAGAGGTGATGAATATGGTGCCGAAAATCCCCACCTTCCAGCAATTGTCGGAATACCTCTGCGAAAAGAACCGCGAGAACCCGCGTACTCTGAAGCTGTTGGCCAATCCTACAACCACGTTCATCACCCAGATGACAGTGGCGATGGCCAACGGATATGTTGCGACAATGGCCTCGAACGGCAGCATCTATACATTGGACAAGCAATTGATGGACGACCTCGGAATCACCGAAGAGCAGTACAACGCCATGAGCGAAGAGGAGCAGCAAGCCCTTGCACGCCAGTATGCCTCCGAGCTTGAAGAGCGCTACCGCCGTACTGCCGAGGTTCTCGCCACCGACGATATATACATCAAACTGATGGACGAATATAACGCCGTGGGCGACAAAGTGGACGGTATGCACAAAGAGGCCGAAGAGGCTTGTGCCAGGATTTGGACCGACAAATATTCCAAAACCAACGACATTTGCGCCTACTACCGCGAAGCCGTGCCCATCTACTATAAAGCCGTGATGGACGGTATGGATATGCGCAAAAAGCAGCAGCTGGCCATAGCCAAGAAGGCCGACGAACGAGTGCAGAAACTTGCCAAGCAGCATCCGCACGAGGTGTTCTCCGGATTCTACAATATGGGCGGCCTCTGCGCGACCACCTATGTAAGCGACGCAGCCCTGCTTACCAACATACCCGACCCTCGGTAAAACATTTGCAACCAATTGTGAAAAAAGTTGTATCTTTGCATCGCATTTAATGCAGAAAAGTAAATAAAAATGACCAAGATAGATGTTCTTCTAGGACTACAATGGGGCGACGAAGGCAAAGGCAAGATTGTCGATGTCCTGACGCCCAATTACGATGTCATAGCCCGCTTCCAGGGCGGTCCCAACGCAGGCCACACTCTGGAATTCAATGGCACCAAGCATGTACTTCACATCATTCCCTCCGGTATATTCCACCAAGAGAAAATAAACCTTATCGGCAACGGCGTGCTCATCGAGCCGCGTATCTTCCGCAGCGAGATCGAGGCCCTTGAAGAGAAAGGCGTGGATGCCACCCGCAACCTGCTCATCTCGAAGAAGGCCCACCTTATCCTGCCCACCCACCGCATGATGGACGCCGCCAACGAACAGGCCAAGGGTAATATGAAAATCGGCTCGACCCTGAAAGGTATCGGCCCCGCCTATACCGACAAAATTGCCCGTAACGGACTCCGCGTGGGCGACCTTATGGCCGACGACTTCCGCGAGTGCTACCTCGTGCTGAAAGAGCAACATGTACGCCAGGCTGTAACCCTCGGATTCGACATCAATAACTTCCGCATCGACGGAATGACCCTCGAGGAATATGAAACCCTCTGGATGGAAAGCCTCGACACATTGAAGAAATTCCGCTTTGTGAACAGCGAATACTTCATCAACCAGTGCCTCAAGGAGGATATGAAGGTGCTTGCCGAAGGCGCTCAGGCAATGATGCTCGACATCGATTTCGGCACCTACCCCTTTGTAACCAGCAGCAACACCATCACCGCCGGCGTCTGCACCGGACTTGGTGTGGCCCCTAGCGCTATTGGCCGCGTAATGGGTATCACAAAGGCTTACTGCACACGTGTCGGTGCCGGTCCCTTCCCCACCGAGTTGT
Organism: uncultured Bacteroidales bacterium; assembly: GCA_900321975.1. Taxonomy (GTDB): domain Bacteria; phylum Bacteroidota; class Bacteroidia; order Bacteroidales; family P3; genus Colimorpha. The sequence continues at coordinate 21,696 of ONYC01000131.1, read as the reverse complement.
TCGACGCCACAGGACGTCTTCTTTGCGAGCAGGGTCACGAATACGGCGCCACCACGGGCCGCCCGCGCCGCTGCGGATGGATAGACCTTCCTGCACTTCGCTATGCTTGCATGATCAACGGCGTAACCGACCTCTTCGTCACCAAGCCCGATGTGATGAACAACTTCGACACCGTGAACATGTGCACCTCTTATAATATCAACGGCCGCGATACCGACGAGATTCCGTTCGAGTACAACAGCGTGCATATCGACCCGGTTCTCACCACCTTCGAAGGCTGGAAGCAAAGCCTCGAGGGCATCACGGAATATGACAAGCTGCCCGTGGCGCTCAAGGAATATCTTGCCGCCATCGAGAAGCAGACAGGAGTGCGCATCGCCGCCGTCAGTATCAGCCCCGACCGTAAAGATGTTCTGTTCAAAAGTTAAAATTACAAACAATAAAAAGACACAACCCTCGTTACATATTGCAATAAAACAAATTGAACGGGTACTGAATTAGAAACATTCACAGATATGAAAAAGATAATCATCATGCTGCTCATGGTTCTGCCGCTTGTAGCAGGAGCCCAGACAAAAATCAAGGAGACGGCGGTGCCGCGTTCGGTGCTTCTGGCACTGGAGAAGACCTACGACTCCTATAAGGTGCGTACCTGGTACCAGGCCCCCGGGCAGTATATCGCCGAATTGGTAATCGACGGTCAGAACGGCCGCTCCTACTTCACCGCCGGTGGCGATTGGCAGTACAGCACATTCCCCGTGAAAGCCGAAGAGTGTCCCACATTGATGAACACCTACTTCGTCAACAACTATCCCGGCTACCGCATCAAGAACATCGAGTATGTCGAGGAAATGAACGGCGACAACTACTACCGCATGATTATCATCAAGAAAGGCATAGCCGAGAGCGACTGCGAGATGATATTCGACACCCGCGGAAAACTGATGAAGAGCAACGCCCCCGACCCGGATGCCGTGAAGCGCGACTACTACACCCATAACAATCCCGATGCTTCGGAGAAGAAAATCACCGAGGAGACCGGTACTGAGAAGAGCCGCCACCGCAACCGCCCGGCTCCCAAGGTCGACGAGCCCCAGGTGGAGCAGTTCACCCCGAGCGACGAGATCGAAGCCCACTTCAAGAAAGCTATGGGCAAGCGCGTATCCGCCGGTCCCGAATGGGTGATGCGCAACGGTGAATACGCCGTAGCATACTTCAGCAACGCCCAGAAGGTGAAGATGGAAGCCGTCTACCAGTTGAGCAACAACCAGCCCATCATGAACGGCAAGACCCTCGCCAAGGACCGCTACAACAGCACCATCCTGAAATATATCGCCGAGAAGTTCAGCGGCGAGAAATACAAAATCGAGAAGATGGTCCAGTACGAGTTCAACTCGAAATACCGCGACCCGATCGACGGCAAGAAGCCGAAACCCTACACTTATGTCGTTATCAGCCAGAAAGTCAAGGGCAGCCGCGAGCTGAAATACACCCGTATGGAGTTCGACAGCCGCAACGCTTTCATCGGCCTCATTGCCCAGCCGCTCGACGAGAAAGATGTGCAATAATCCTTACCACAAGAACTAATACAGAGAGGGGTGATTCCTAACCGGATCACCCCTCTTTTATTTTTGCTATCTGGTCTATCGCCTGACCAATACTCTTCACATTGTCGACCGCAAGCGTAAGCCTGGCGTTTGCCTCCTTGAGATGGGCGCGCCGGTCGTTGGCCTGCGCATAACGGATGACCGACATAAAGTTGGGCGACTGATAGAACGGACTTTGCGGATTCGAAGGGAAATGGAGCACCATACGGTCCTGCTTGAGCACAATCTTGTCGATACCGAATTCCCTGGCCATACGGCGCAAGGTGATGGTTCGCACAAGTTCCTCTGTGGCAGGCGGCAACGGACCGAACCTGTCGGCAAGGTTGCGTCGGTATATGTCCAGTTCCTCCTCAGAGGTAAGGTCGTTCAACTCGCGGTAGAGCAACAGGCGCTCGCTCACCGACGAGACATAGTCGTCGGGCAGCAGCACCTCGAGGTCGGTCTCCAGCGTAGCGTCGGCTGCTATCGGGGCTGCGACGGGCAGCTCCCGCTGGCTGTCGCCCTCCTCGGTGGGAAGGGCGCTCTCCTCCCTCAGTTCCTCCAACGCTTCGTTCAGTATCTTGTGGTACATATCGTAACCCACCTCGCTGATAAAGCCGCTCTGCTCGGCACCGAGGATATTGCCTGCGCCACGTATGTCGAGGTCGCGCATGGCGATATTGAAACCGCTGCCCACGGCGGCGAACTCACTGATAGCCCTCAGGCGGCGCTGCGCATCGGTGGTGAGCGTCAAGTACGACGGCACCAGCAGATAGCAGAACGCCTTGCGGTTCGAACGCCCCACACGGCCACGCATCTGGTGCAGGTCCGACAGGCCGAACTGGTGGGCATTGTTGATTATCATCGTATTGGCGTTGGGAATGTCAAGACCGTTCTCTACAATCGAAGTGGCCACCAGCACATCCACATCGCCTTCGAGGAACCGCATCAGCGTCTCCTCGGCCTCCTTGCCCTCCATACGGCCGTGTGCTATCGCCACCCTTGCATCGGGCACCAGACGGTTCACCATACCGGCCATCTCGGGCAGATTCTCCACTCGGTTGTTTATGAAGAACACCTGCCCTCCCCTGCTGAGTTCGAAGGTGATGGCGTCGCGGATAAGATCCTCGTTGAAGTCGGAGAGCTCGGTCTCGATGGGTTGCCGGTTGGGCGGCGGGGTGCGGATAACGCTGAGGTCGCGTGCGCCCATCAGCGAGAACTGCAACGTGCGCGGTATTGGGGTGGCAGTGAGGGTGAGGCAATCCACGCCCACCTTCATCTGCTTGAGTTTCTCTTTCACACTGACGCCGAACTTCTGCTCCTCGTCGACGATAAGCAGGCCGAGGTCCTTGAACTTGAGGTCTTTGTTCGTGATGGCGTGGGTGCCGATAAGGATATCAATCTTGCCATTGGCCACATCCTCGTATATCTGCCGCTTCTCCTTGGCGGTGCGGAAACGGTTGAGGTAGTCCACCCTTACCGGCATACCTTTCAGGCGTTCGGTGAAGGTGTTGTAGTGCTGGAAAGCGAGTATGGTGCTGGGCACCAACACCGCCACCTGCTTCGAGTCGCAGCAGGCCTTGAAGGCGGCGCGTATGGCCACCTCGGTCTTGCCGAAGCCCACGTCGCCGCACACCAGACGGTCCATCGGCACCGGCTCCTCCATATCGTGCTTCACTGCCATATTGGTCTTCATCTGGTCGGGGGTGTCCTCATAGATGAACGAAGCCTCCAGCTCGGCCTGCATCTGGTCGTCGGGGCTGAAGGGGAACCCCTTCGAGGCGCGGCGCTTGGCATAGAGGGCGATAAGGTCGCGGGCAATATCCTTCACCTGCCGCTTGGTCTTCTGCTTGAGCACCTGCCATGTGTTACTTCCAAGACGGTTCATCTGCGGGGCCTCGCCCTCGCGCCCTACATAGCGGCTTATCTTGTGCAAGCCGTGGATACTGATATACAGCACGTCGCCGCCCTTGTAGATAAGCCTTATCAGTTCCTGCGAACGGCCGTCGACGGTGGTCTTCTCCAGCCCGCTGAAACGGCCCACGCCATAGTCGATATGCGTGACATAGTCGCCCGGCTGCAGCTCGAAGAGCTCCTTCAGGGTCATCGCCTCGCGCCCGGCATTGGGGGTGCGGACGGTGTATTTATGGTAGCGCTCGAATATCTCGTGGTCGGTATAGCATAGAAGCTTGTTGTCGTGATCCACAAAGCCGTGCGAGAGCTGGAAGTTCAATGTCTCCACATCCAGATTCACGCTTTCGGCACCGAATATCTTCTCCAGTCGTTTCTTCTGGCTTTCGTTGCCCACGGTGATTACAATCCGGTAACCCTCCTCGGCATGCTCGGCAAGGTTGGCGGTGAGCATCTCGAACTGCTTCCCGAACGAAGGCTGAGGCTCGCTGCCGACCGATATCTTCTCCGACTGCGAGAAGTAGCGGCTGTTGCCGAATTCCACCACCTTGAGCTTCAGCAGCGCCTCGAGGAACTCGTTGGCCGGGCACGACAGTTCGTCGGGCATCGGGAGGGTTCCCGCTATGGGGTGCGCCGTGTCGGCTATTCGCTGCCCGTAGGCTTTTTTCACGTCGGCCAGCAGGGCTTCCATCCGCTCGGCGGCCATCATCAGGCCCTGTGTCCACACGATGTCGTCGCTCGAGAAATAGGCCAGCAGCGACACCATCGACGGCGCCTGCTGCTGCCCGTCGTCGGATGCCTGCCGGCAGTCGCCGACAATATCCACACGGTCAAGCTGCTTGATTGAAAGCTGGGTCGAGGCGTCGAACGTGCGGAGCGAATCCACCTCGTCGCCGAAGAATTCGATGCGCACCGGATGCTCCGAGGCGAGGGAGTAGACGTCGACGATACCGCCGCGCACGGCGAACTGGCCCCCTTCGACCACGAAATCCTCGCGTTCGAAGCCCAGCTCCTGCAGCCGGTCGATCAGGGTGTCCATCTCCATCTGCTGGCCGCGCACCACACGCAGGGTTTTCTCGCCCAGCGTCTTCGGCGCCACCACCTTCTCGGCCAATGCGTCGGGCCACGACACCACCACGCAGCGCTCGCCCGATGCGAGGGTCTTCACCGTCTCGCCGCGCATCAGCACATTGCTGTTGTCGGTCTGGTCGGTGTCGTAGTTGTACGCCTTGCGGTACGACGTGGGGAAAAGCATCACCTTGGGCGCCAGTGCGGTGCCTGACATCGAATCGGCCAGCGCCTCGAGGTCGCCGGCCATATAGTAGGCATCCTCCTTCGAGGGGGCTATCACCATCTGGTTTGCCGTCGGCATCTTCACCGCCAAGGCGGCGACCACGGCGGCAGGCATCGAGCCCGACATCCCGTCGACATGCACCCTCGACTGACGCCCTCCGAGTTTCTCCGCAAGCTGTTCCAGAACAGCACTTTCCGAATATATTTCAACAATATTCATGCCCAAGGTTCCAAAAAAAACGGATTGCAAAAATACGAAAAAAAACGGAAATGCGTTATTTTGTGAGAAAACTTCCGTAATCAAAACATATAACACACCCACCGCCATGACAACGATTCTTTGGGCCGACGACGAAATCGACCTCCTCAAGCCCCACATCATGTTCCTCGAAGAGAAAGGCTACGCCGTCATACCTGTCTGCTCGGGCAGCGACGCCCTCGACGTGCTCGCCGACGAGCATGTCGACCTTGTATTCCTCGACGAGCAGATGCCCGGTCTCTCGGGCATCGACACCCTCCGCGCCATCAAGGAGCGCCAGCCGCAGCTGCCCGTGGTGATGATCACCAAGAGCGAAGAGGAGCACATCATGAACGACGCCCTCGGCGGCAAGATATCCGACTATCTTATCAAACCCGTCAACCCCAACCAGATCCTCCTCACCGTCAAGCGGCTCACCTCCCAGCGGGCGCTGGTATCGGAACACTCGATGATGAGCTATCAGCAGCAATTCCGCGAGATAGGCCTCCAGCTCGACAGCCGTATGGACTGGCGCGAATGGATGGAGATGTACCGCCGACTCGTGTTCTGGGAACTGGAACTCTCGCACACCGACGACGAAAACATCCACTCCATATTCCTCGACCAGAAGCGCGACGCCCAGCGGCAGTACTGCCGCTTCTACGAGCAGCACTATATCGACTGGCTTTCGGGCAGCGACGAGCGCCCGCCCATGAGCCAGACAGTGCTCAAAGAGCGCCTCTTCCCCCTGCTCTCGGCCGCCGGCACCCAGCCGCCGACCTTCCTCATCGTCATCGACAATTTCCGCTACGACCAGTGGGCCTTCGTGCGTCCCGCCGTCGAAGAGCTCCTCCGCGTCGAGCGCGACGATATGTACTACACCATCATCCCCACCACCACCCAGTTTGCCCGCAACGCCATGTTCGCCGGCCTCATGCCCGGTGAAATCGAGCGCAAATATCCTCAATACTGGGTCAACGAGGACGAGGAGGGATGGAAAAACCAGTACGAAGACCAGCTGCTCGACGAGAACCTGCGCCGCCACGGGCTGCACATCAAGCACACCTACAACAAAGTGCTCAACGCACAATACGGCCGCAAGCTGGTCGACCGGCTGCCCGAGCTGCTGCGCAACCCACTCAACGTCATCATCTACAACTTCGTCGACATGCTCTCGCACGCCCGCACCGACAGCGACATCGTGCGCGAGCTGGCCGCCGACGAGCGCGCCTACCGCTCGCTCACCCTCCAGTGGCTGCAGCATTCGCCCCTGATGGACATGTTCCGCGCGCTGGCCGAACAGGACGTCAACATCGTCATCACCACCGACCACGGATCGGTGCGCACCGCGCGGCCCGTCCGCGTCAAAGGCGACCGCGACATAAGCGTCAACCTGCGTTACAAGCAGGGGCGCCTGCTCGACTACCGCGAGGGCGATGTGTTCGAAATCCGCGACCCACAGAAGATATTCCTCCCCCGCCTCCACGTAACCTCGCCTTACATCTTCGCCCGCGAGAACGACTTCTTCGCCTACCCCAACAACTACAACCAGTACGTCCAGTACTACAACGGCACCTTCCAGCACGGCGGCATCTCGATGGAAGAGACCCTCGTACCCTATATCCTCCTCCGCCCGAAAAAATAGCCACTCCGCCTGTTGGTGATGGGAGCGTCGGCTTAGGCGACTTCGCCGGGATTTGTCCTGATTTTAACATTTAGGGGCGGAATTTAACTATAATTTAACATTCCAGGGCAAAAACGGCGTTTTTTACCGTTTTGCAACTGCCTGATTCTACGTATCAACCACCTATCCTCTACCTATCAACTACCACCGTTCTTCGATTGTTCTTCGATCGTTCTTCGATCGTTCTTCGATTCAGATCGAAATACTATCGAAGAACGATCGAAGAACTACCGAAGAAATGCAATTCCAATGCCTTGCAGGGGCAGGCTCAACCCCACCCTATCGATGTATGTTTCAGCCACTTGACTTGCATTTCACAAAATCTCTGCTTCCGGCATAATCGAAGAACTATCGAAGAACTATCGAAGATGTGCCCTGCGGAATGTCCGTTTCCATATCGGGAAAAATATGTATCTTTGCACCGTGAACCGAAAAAAAATTTTCATACCCTTGTCCCTTTTTGGCAAAAAGTTGGCTATAGATATATGCAAACAAAAACATCCGTGATATGAAACACCTCATCAAAACCATCGTCGTTGTTGCGGCCGTGCTGCTGGCCGCGGGATGCAACAAAGAGACCTTGCCGACACCGCAGCCTGCCGACCAGACCCGCCATGTCGGCTACGTGAAATGCGGCGAGCCCGGCAGCGCCACCGTTACCGGCGAGGAAGCCTGGCATGCGCTCCTCGACACCCTCTTCGACGCCACCCTCGAAGGCTGCGCCATAACCTTCTGGGATGCCGACCTTGCCGGCACGCAACAGGCGAAGGAGGCGGTAACCTACTCCACCGCCAGCCGCGACAGCGCCTACGCCTGGGGCGAGCGGATGTACGACCAAGGCTACGCCGTCTCGGTAATCTACGACCCGCTGACACACCAATACAACTGTTCTGCTGTCAAAACCGCGTCCGGCGAGGAACAATATTATCGCAATGTCGGTATAGCCAGTTGCGGTGGTGTGTATTTCAGCGGACGAAGGATTGGCAATGAGACAGAATGGGTCAACCTGCTCGACTCCTTGTTCGACGTCGCCGACAGTGGATGCCTGATAGCCGTATGGAATTTCGACTACATACCCAATACCAACCAAACCAAGTCGGGCATCACATACAGTACCCCATTGCGCGACAGTGCCTACGTTTGGATTGATACGATGTTCAACCGTAATTATTGCACCACGGTGGTGTTCGACCCTGTCAACCGTGTCTATATTCTTACGGCCAAGCCATTGACGACAGGCCCCCAGTGGTACGACCCCGATCATCATGGGTTATATTATTCCTTCTTTTCAGGCCTGACCCTGGCCGTGGAGGCTGAAGTGCCACTTGTCATCAATTCGCAGGAACAGTTCGACTCATTGATGCCCTATTGCTTCCCTCCATACTACATCGACTATAACACCCAGTCGCTGCTTTGTGCGTGGGGATCTTCTTCACAATCAATAGCCTGGAAAGAATATGATATCGAATACAACGGTAACGACATTATTGTAACTGTTACTGTTCAAAAGAATGGTTATCAATTTAGCGAGTATTGGTACTTAGCCTTGCCTATCGACAAAATAACCGATGACCAAAATGTGACGCTCATTGTAAATTATTTAGACGTTCATTGGGAATGAAAAAGTTAGTTTTGCTAGTCTCCAGCGAGGTGCAGGACGCCAAGCAGTTTGTGGTGGAATGAACCGACTTTAACCCGATGATACCTGACGACACGGGACGGCGGATGCGCTATGCGGAGCTGTTGCGGGAATACAACAGCAACATAGTGGGCTTCTGCGCCAGCAGGTGCGGCACCCGAGCCGAGGCCGACGAGCTGATGCAGGAGGTGTTCGTGGCCCTGTGGGAAGGAATGGGCAGCTTGCGCGACGGCTGCCCGCCGGCGATGGTGAACCGATGGATGTACCGGGTGATGCGGACAGCGTGGTTGCGCCACCGCCGCCATAAGGGGGTGCTGGTAACGCTGCCGCCCGAGAAGCTGCCCGACCCTCCGGCGCCACATAACGAGATAGCCGAAACCGTCGAGGAACTCCTCGCAGCCCTCGACCCCGACACCAGCCACCTTATGCACCGTCACCTGGAAGGCTACAGCGTGGCCGAGCTGGCCTCGGAATACAGCCTGAAGAAAGAAACCGTCAAGAAACGAATAACCCGCGCCATAGAGAAAATGCGGCAAACATACCTGATGAACCATGGAGAACGACAGCAGAAACGATAATTTCGAGCAGATAATGGCCACCTACGCCATCCACGCCGCCGAGCAGCGCCTGCGCGACGAGCTGGCTGCCAACTACCCGCGCCTGCGGCGGCGCTGGACACGGCGCCGCAACGCCGTGATGGCGGTGCTGCTGGCCGCAGTGGCCACGAGTTCGGCCGCAGCCACGCCCTCACCAAGCTACAACTACCTGCGCGGCTCCAACGCCGCGGCCCCACAGACAGCCATTACCGACATCAACGCAACCCTCTCCGCCTTATGAAACGCACATTGGTGATATTCGGCATGCTGGCCGTGCTCTGCGTGGCCGCAGGGGCGGCATGGAAATACCGGGCCCGGTGGTTCCATACCGACAGGGTGAGCCCTCTGTATGAGCTCTACCAAGGCAGCGACGGCATCGAAGCCGACTTCGTGGGCGGCATGCGGGTATCAGACAGCCTGAGAATCGACGTCACCCGCCTGCACGCCACCGACAGCGTCGCCTGGCAGCGGCTGACCGAAGACTTCGCCGTGCCGCCGGCAACCGAAAGCGAGGAGCTGATGCTTGCCCGCGGACGCGACTTCGCACGGCTGGTGCACTACCCAGCCTCCCTTCCGGCCGACAGCACTCTGCCGCCACCGGTCACGGCAGTGTCGCCACTGAGGCATACAATCACAGTGTTCCACGTCAAGAACGAGGGCGAGAAGCACGCAATCGTGTACTATAACTTCGATTCGGGAAACAAGGAAAAATAAATTTTGCCATATCGGAGTAGTTTTGTACCTTTGCATTTTATAAAATAAAATATACGAAGGTATGAAACGACTGACTATCATCGTTATGCTTCTGGCCGGATGGAGCGCGGGAGCCCAATTTGTTATCGACAAGGGCGGCGAGAACCGCCATATCGACATCGACTGGATGCTCGACGCCCGCTACGTGGGGCAGATGCAGGACCAGACCGTGTGGGTGTGCCAGGCCAGAAACGGATGGCAAATCATCGGGGCCGACCACCAGATGGAGCCTGTGCGCAAGCACGGCCTGAAGACCGGGGCCGATGAGCTGCTGGCCGCCACCATGGCCGGCGACACTGTGACGATGGTGCTGGCCGACCGGCATTCGAACCGGCGCACCGACGTGCTCCTGGCACGCTGCACCGCCGCCGGCGAGTGGAGGGTGGACACTCTGGCCACCTATGCCCACGAGAAGAAGGACCGCTGCCTGATGTGGGGCGCTGTGTCGCCGTCGGGCAACTATATTGGCCTGTGCTCGATTGTGGAATATACCGATATCAAGCAGTATTCGGCCTATATCTCGCTGCTTACAGCCAGCGGTATGCGGGCCTACCGCCAGGAATACCCCCTCGGGACGATGGACCAGATGTATGTTACCGACGACGGGCGCATCGCCACCCTCGGCACCGAGCAGGAGGGCAAGACGCTGCACGTGATAATCAACTACTCGGACCGCGACCATATCGAGACCAACGAGGCGCTGGTCACCTGCGAGCCGCCTCGCGAGCTGCGCATAGTTAATGTGGCGGGTAGCCGCCTGCTGGCCATCGGCACCGTGAGCGGAAGCGGTTTCCGCGGCGCCGAAGAACTCTGCGGCGGCGACATTGCCTTCGCTTTCGACCTGGACAGCGCCAAGCTTATAGGCTTCAACATCCGCCCGTTCCATAACGAGGATGTGAATATCTTCTACAACAAGCCTACCAAGAAGATTCAGCACGAACTCTTCTGCGAGCACGCCACCCCGCTGGGATTCGCAGCGATGCCCTACGGCGGCGTGATGGTCACCGGCCGCAACTACGAGAAAATCACCCTGGCCGACAACGGAACCGAGGAGCACTCGTTTGCCCGCGTGGGCCTGCATGTGGTGGCTGTGGACCTCGACGGAAGCTTCGCCTGGGTGCGCAACCTGCGCCGCAACGATATGCAGAAGAAGAACCCCGTGTTGCTCAACATCGGCCTTATGCCCATGGGCGACACCATCTGCGTAATCAAGAGCGAGAACCGCAAATTCCCGCTAGGCTACGAGATCGGCAAGGAGGCCAAACTGCTGAAGATGGGCGACAAGAACAACCTTGTGGTCTATAGCATCTCGGCCGAAGGCGAGGTGCACAAGGATATCCTCGAGGCCAAAAGCAAACATTCGCTGTTGAAAGTAACTGGAAACGGCGACATCCTCACCGTGCACAGCTCGCGTCTGCGCCACATAAAACTCACCCGACTCTAGACAATGCCCATCACCATCCACGGCGCCCGCGCCAACAACCTGAAGAATATCGACCTAGAGTTGCCCCATGGCAAGCTGATAGTGATCACCGGCCTTAGCGGGAGCGGCAAGTCGAGCCTGGCTTTCGACACCATCTTCGCCGAAGGCCAGCGCCGCTATGTGGAGAGCCTGAGCTCGTATGCACGCCAGTTCCTCGGCCGTATGACCAAGCCCGACGTGGACTATATCCACGGTCTGGCGCCGGCGGTGGCCATCGAACAGCGTGTAAGCTCGTCGAACCCGCGCTCGACCGTAGGCACCCAGACCGAGATATTCGAATACCTCAAGCTGCTCTTCGCCCGCATCGGACGCACCTACTCGCCGGTGAGCGGCGCGGAGGTGAAGCGGCATACTGTGAGCGACGTGGTGGACTATATCCAAACAAGCGACGAGGGGAGCAAGGTGCTGATACTGGCACCGCTCGACGACTCGAAAGAGCGCCCCCTGCGCCAGCAGCTCGAGATACTGCACCAGGAGGGCTACCAGCGCGTGATGGTGAAAGGCACCATAGTGCGCATCGAAGACCTCGACACAGTGGAACTGGGCAGCGACGTGATGCTGGTGGTGGACCGCATCGAGGTGCATCCCGACGACGACCAGCAGGGCGCACGGGTGGCCGAAAGCGTGCAGAGCGCCTTCTTCGAAGGACGCGGCAGCTGTGCCGTAGGCATCACACCCGGAACCGGCGGCGCCGGTATGAAGGTGGTGCAGTTCTCGAACCGCTTCGAAGCCGACGGAATCACTTTCGAGAAGCCCAACCCCAATTTCTTCTCGTTCAACAACCCCTATGGCGCCTGCCCCACCTGCCAGGGATACGGCAATATCATAGGCATCGACGAGAATCTGGTGGTCCCCAACAAGAGCCGCTCGGTGTACGAGAACGCTGTCGTTTGCTGGAACAGCGACAAGATGCAGGAGGTGAAGCGCGAGTTTATCCGCCATGCCGCCGTGATCGACTTCCCCATCCACACACCATACTACGACCTCACGCCCGAACAGAAGGACATCCTCTGGCACGGCGACGGCACATGGGAGGGCATCGACGGCTTCTTCCGCTGGGTGGAGAGCCAAAGCTACAAGATACAATACCGCGTGATGCTGGCCCGATACCGCGGCCGCACCACCTGCCCCGAATGCCGCGGGCACCGCCTGCGCAAGGATGCCTCGTATGTGAAAGTGGCGGGGCGATCGATTACCGAGCTGACCGACATGCCGGTACAGGAGTTTGCCGGGTGGGTAGCGGGTCTCGACACCGCCCTCGACGACCACGAGCTGAAGACCACCGAGCGGTTGCGCACCGAGCTGCGCAACCGCAGCCAGTACCTGCTCGATGTCGGGCTTGGCTACCTCACCCTGGGGCGCGAAAGCCGCTCGCTCAGCGGCGGCGAAAGCCAGCGTATCAACCTGGCCACACAACTGGGAAGTTCGCTGGTGGGATCAATATACATCCTCGACGAGCCTTCGGTGGGACTTCACAGCCGCGATACCGACCGCCTCATCCACGTGCTCAAACAGCTGCGCGACCTAGGCAACACCGTCATCGTGGTGGAGCACGACGAGGATATCATCCGCGCGGCAGACTATCTGGTAGATATCGGACCCGGGGCCGGCCATCTAGGCGGCGAAGTGGTGTTCAGCGGTCTCCCTTCCGAGCTGAAAAAGGCAAAACGCTCGCTCACAGCCGACTACCTGCTCGGGAAGCGTACCATCGCTGTGCCCGCAGAGCGGCGCCGCTGGCGCGACCGCATAAGCATCCGGGGTGCCTATGCCAACAACTTGAAGCACATCGACGTAGACATACCGCTGGGTGTATTTACCGTGGTCACAGGTGTGAGCGGCTCGGGGAAAAGCACACTGATACGCCGCGTGCTGCTCGACGTGCTGCAACGCCGCATGGATGGCAACTCGGACTATGTAGGCTCGTGCATCGAGATGACGGGCGACATAAACCGCATCTCGGCTGTCGAGATGGTCGATCAGAGCCCTATCGGACGCTCGTCGCGAAGCAATCCGGCCACATATATGAAAGCCTTCGACTATATCCGCGCGCTGTTCGCCTCGCAGCCGCTGGCCAAAGCCCGCGGATACAAGAGCAGCTTCTTCTCGTTCAACGTCGAAGGTGGACGATGCGAAGAGTGCCAGGGCGAGGGGCAGGTTACCGTGAGCATGCAGTTTATGAGCGACGTGCACCTGCTGTGCGAAGAATGTCATGGCAAACGCTACAAGGACGAAGCCCTCGATGTGCAATACTGTGGGAAAACCATAAGCGATGTGCTCGATATGTCGGTCGACGAGGCCTTGGAGTTCTTCAACAAACCCGAGACGGAGACGATTTTCTACCACTTGAAGCCACTGCAGGATGTGGGGCTTGGATACCTGACACTGGGGCAATCGTCATCGTCGCTCTCGGGCGGAGAAGCCCAGCGCATAAAACTGGCCTCTTATCTCATAAAGGGTACCAGCGAACAGCCGATACTCTTCATCTTCGACGAACCTTCGACCGGACTGCACTTCCACGATATCGAGAAACTGCTTGCGGCTTTCGATCGGCTGATCGAACATGGCCACAGCGTGGTCGTGATTGAGCACCATCACGACATTATCAAATGCGCCGACTGGGTAATCGACCTCGGGCCTGAAGGCGGCGCGGAAGGCGGTAACGTGGTCTTCGCCGGCAAACCGGAAGACCTGTTGAAATGCAAGAAATCATACACTGCGAAGTACTTAAAATTATAAAACTGGAAATTACCATGCAGAACCATATCAAGAAAACCAAGCGATATGCAGCCATCGGCCTCTGGGGATCGGTGGGGGCAGTGATAGTGGCCGCTGTGCTCTGCTATGCACTACACCCTGTGGCCGGAGCCTCGCGCTGGATGCTGATTGCAGGAACGGTGCTGGCAGTGCTGGCAGTGAGCATGATGCTCCTGTCGGTGCGCCGGCAGATACCCATACTGAGGCAAACCGAAGGGCTGGAGAAAAAACTGAAGGGTTACGAGCTACATGTACGCGACCTGTATATGACAATGCTTGCTGTGGTGGTGATCCTCTGCGCGTTCACCTTCTTGAGCGGGCGGACGGTGCTGCTTATGCTCGCAATGGTAAGCACTTTGGTGCTCTTCCTGAACTATCCCAACATCTACCGCATAAAAGTGGACCTCGGACTTACCGACGACGAGGCTAAAGAACTGTTCGGCGACCGATATATCCCTGACACACGGGACACTGGTAATGAGCAATGACACCATAGTGGCCGTCGGCACCGCCCCTGGAGTGGGCGGCATCGCAGTGGTACGCCTCAGCGGACCCGACGCACTGCCTATTGCACTGCAACATTTGTCGGCCGGGCAGCTGGAATCCCGCCGGGCAACCTACTGCAACTTCGACGAACTGGACGACGTTGTGGCCACATATTTCCCTATCGGGTACAGCGGCGAGGCCACGGTCGAGATTGCCTGCCACGGGTCAGTATATATCCAGCAAACGCTGGTGCAGACACTTATCGGTAGCGGAGCCCGCCTGGCAGATCCGGGAGAATATACCTTGCGGGCTTTTATGCATGGGAGGATGAACCTCTCGCAAGCCGAAGCGGTAGCTGACCTAATAGAGGCAGCCACACCGCAGCAGCACCAACTGGCAGTAAGCCAGTTGCGCGGCGGCTATGCCGAAAAACTGCGCTCGCTACGCACAAAACTTGTGGACCTGACCTCGCTGCTGGAACTGGAATTGGACTTTTCGCAAGAAGACGTCGAGTTTGCCGACAGAATAAAACTGGAAGAAACCATCGGTGAATTGAGGACGGAGATAGACACCCTGCTTGACTCGTTCAGCATGGGCAACGCCCTAAAACGGGGCATCCCTGTTGCCATCGTGGGACGGCCCAATGCAGGCAAGTCGTCGCTGCTCAACGCCTTGCTCAACGACGACCGTGCCATTGTCAGCCCCATACCGGGCACCACCCGCGACACTGTGGAAGAAACGCTTACTATCAACGGCCTCACTTTTAGATTTATCGACACTGCCGGATTGCGCCAAAGCGACGACCCTGTCGAGGCGTTGGGTATTGAACGCAGCCGACGGGCCATCGACGATGCAATGCTCGTACTGCATGTGATCGACGCCACAGACCCCACCCAAGCCGACACTGGGCTATTATCCGGGAAAGAAACAATCACACTCTACAACAAATGCGACTTGTCGCGACGGAATGCATCCGAAGCTACCGATGCATTGTGCATATCGGCCAAAACCAACGAGGGTATCGAGCAGCTGAAAGCGATGATGCACAAACGTATGCAAGAAACCGTCTCGGGCGAAGTGATGCTGAGCAACACACGCCACCGTGATGCATTGCTGCGCGTTGAACAAGCACTTGTAAATGCAGCAGCAGGACTTGCCGCCGACACTCCTGCCGACCTGGTGGCAGTAGACCTGAGGGATGCACTCTACCATCTCGGTACAATCACAGGCGAGGTAACATCCAACGACTTGTTGGCCAACATATTCGGACGTTTCTGCATCGGCAAATAAGAAAGGTACACAATAAAAAGTGAGGTGCATCGTTAATAAATAAAATAATTAAAAATGAAACGTTTACTCCTTGCTATATTAATATTGTTGCCATTGGCCGGAATGGCAAAACCGACATACAAGATATCTTTGAAGATCGATGGCAACAACGACTCTATGATGCTCCTATGCTTCTATTATGCACAAAGCGAACGCATAATGGACACTGCCTATAACGATGGCAAAGGTAACTTCCTGTTCGAGGGCAACGATACGCTACACCCCGGCCTATACTTTTTCACCAACAACCGAAATCGATATGTCGAGTTTGTGGTATATAACGAAAAGCCTAATTTTAAATTCCATACCGACAACCGTTCGTGGATGATGAATATGAAAGTGAAGGGATCGCGTCAGAACGAGATATTCTACAACTACCAGAGAGCCAGCGAGTCGTTATATCGAGAGATTGAAGACCACAAGAGCCAGCTCGATTCGGCAGCGCTTGCCGAATTCACTGCCACCCAGCACCAGCGCATCGACAGCCTTAAGATGGATTTCATCACCCGCTACCCCGAGGCAATGATATCCAAAATGATGGCTTCCACCAAGGATATCGACGTACCGACTGAGAAAGAGGACGGCAGCAAGACGACACCACGCGAACGTTACGACTACGTGATGGACCACTATTTCGACAACATGCCACTCGATGACGACTTCCTCATACGCACTCCAAAAGCAGTGTTCTATCAGCGTGTTATCGACTATATAGAGAAATATATGCGCAATTGGCCACCGGAGATGATATGTCCAAAACTCGATGCCCTAATCGACCGCGCCGAGCCTGCTGAGGAAGTGCAGAAATGGCTTATCTATAAACTGACCGACTACTACCTGCAAAGCAACGTAATGGTCTACGACGAGGTGTATGTCCATCTGGTGCAGCGCTATTTTGCCACCGGCAAAGCCCCTTGGTTCTCACCGTCAATGATTGACGAGCAGATTGAACGTGCCAACAAATGGGAGCATCTGCTTGTAGGCCGCGAATCGCCAGAGCTAATACTCTTCGACACAAACCATTATGCCTACTCGCTCCACCGGATGAAAGGTGACTATACCATACTTATCTTCTGGAGCCCCACCTGCGGCCACTGCAGAGAGATAATACCTGCTGTATACAAAGTGTTTGAAGAATATCAGGACAGTCTGAATATGACAGCCTTTGCCATACTGAGCGAACCTGATGAGGCAACGATAGTAAAGTGGAAGAAATTCCTCGCAGACCATAAGATGACCAGCCATAAATGGGTAAACCTCAATGGTGGCGAAGCCAATGTCGACTGGCGAGAGGTGTACGATATCACCACCACTCCGCAAATCTATATGATTGAAAATAAAAACCACACATTCATAGCGAAGAAACTCAACGCACAAATATTAAGAGAAATATGCAAAAGTCTTACAAAACAATCGCAACAATAGCCGTATTGGCCACTATGACGCTCACCGGCTGCAAAGACAAGAAAGCCATGGACAACCCATTCTTCTCTCCTTGGAATACTCCCTACGAGATCCCTGATTTCAGCAAAATCAAGACTGAACACTACATGCCTGCCTTCGAGGAAGGTATGCGTCAGCAAAAAGCCGAGATCGATTCCATTGTGAACAATCCCGAGGCTCCGACTTTTGAGAACACCGTATTGGCATATGAATACAGCGGACAACTGCTTCAGGAGGTTAGCTCTGTGTTCTTCAACCTTAACGGATGCGAGAATAGCAATGAGATGGACGCCATTGCCGACAAGGTTACACCTCTCCTTTCTGCCCATGGCGATGATATTGCCCTCGATGCAAAACTATTCGAGCGTATCAAGGCAGTCTACGACCAATACAAGCATGGAAGCCTCGACCTTAAAGCCGAGCAGGCACGTCTCCTCGAGGAGCAGTACAAAGGTTTTGTTCGCAATGGCGCAAATGTTCCCGAAGAAAAGCAGGCCCGCTTTCGCGAACTGAACGAGAAGATAGCCTCACTTACTTTGCGTTTCGAGCAGAATGTGCTCAAGGCCACAAACGCATATAAGAAAGTTCTCGATGACGGCACAGAAGTAACCCTCGACATTCCAACTTGGGAGCCCTTTATGCAGAGCTGTACCGACCGCGCCCTCCGCGAGGAAGTGTGGCGGGCTTATACCACCCGCTGCCAGGGTGGCGAGTTCGACAACACCAAGATTATTGACACCCTCGTCAATTTGCGCCTTGAGCGTGCCAACATTCTTGGGTTCCCAACCCATGCCGACTATGTGCTCGACGATTGCCTAGCCAAGACCCCGGCCAACGTTTACAAATGCCTGATGGATATCTGGGGTCCCGCACTTAACGTTGCCAAACAGGAACGCGGTATCTACCAGAAGATGCTCGAGAGCGACGAGCCCGGATCCAAACTGCAGCCATGGGACTGGCGCTACTATGCAGAAAAATATCGTATTGAGAAATACAATCTCGACGACGCCGTTGTACGTCCCTACTTTGCCCTTGACAGCGTCCGCGAAGGCGCCTTTATGGTCGCCAATCGTCTATATGGCATAACATTCACCGAACGTACCGACTTGCCTGTTTACGACAAAGAGGCACGTACCTTCGAGGTTCGACAGGGTGATTCCACAATTGGCATCCTTTATATGGACTTCCATCCCCGCGCCAGCAAACGCAGTGGCGCATGGATGACCGAATTCCGTGGCCAGCACCGCGATCAGCAAGGCAACAATGTGATGCCTATTATCCAGGTGGTCTGCAACTTCACCAAGCCCACTGCCGATACCCCTGCCCTGCTCAACTTTGACGAGAGCGAGACACTCTTCCATGAGTTCGGCCACGCCCTTCATGGTCTGCTCAGCAACTGTACCTATCCTTCACTGGCCGGCACCAACGTGCCGCGCGACTTCGTCGAACTGCCTTCCCAGGTGATGGAGAATTGGTGCCGCCATCCGCAGGTGATGAAACTATATGCACACCACTATAAGACCGGTAACGCCATACCCGACGAACTCATAAAGAAGATTGCCGCCGCCCAGACTTACGGTCAGGGATTCATAACCGTCGAACTCCTGGCCGCCTCGCTGCTCGATATGGACTACCACAGTGTCAAAGAGCAACAGCATATTGACCCAATACAATTTGAAGAACAGGCCATGCAGAAGATCGGACTCATACCTGAGATTATCAGCCGTTACCGCAGCCCCTACTTCCAGCACATCTTTACCACAGGCTACGACGCTGGCTACTACAGCTATACATGGACGGCCATCCTCGACGCCGATGCTTTCGAGGCCTTCGCAGAGAGCGGCGACCTGTTCAACCCCGAGCTGGCCAAGAAGTTCCGCCACTTGCTCGAAAGCGGCAACACCGTCGAACCTATGGACCTCTATCGTGCTTTCCGAGGGAAAGACCCCTCGGCGAAAGCACTGCTTAAACGTAAAGGAATGTTGTAAACACACAATACTATGGAAAACACATATCGTAGACTGATGCGTAGTGTTACCGACCGCCGTATTGCCGGAGTATGCGGCGGACTGGCAAACTATCTTAACATTGACCCCACCGTCGTTCGCATCGTATTTCTTATCGGCCTGTTCTTCGGCTTCATTGGATTCTGGGCCTACCTTATTATCTGGATTGCCGCACCGGAAGAAAACCGTATTGAAAACCAATAAGCGATGATAACATTCTGCATTGCCGTAATACTGCTGGTACTTGGATACTGGCTTTATTCGAAAGTGATTGAACGCATAATCGGTGTCGACCCACAGCGAGTAACACCCGCTGTGGCGCACCCCGACGGGGTTGATTATGTGCCCATGAAGCCGTGGCGCATCTTCCTAATCCAATTCCTGAATATCGCTGGCGTGGGACCTATCTGCGGCGCCATCATGGGCGCACAGTTCGGTACAGCATCGTTCCTATGGATTGTCTTCGGATGCATCTTCGCCGGTGCAGTACACGACTTCATCGCAGGCTTTGTCAGCATACGTCAGGATGGCGCATCGCTTCCAGAGATACATGGCAAGTATCTTGGCAATGGTATGAAGCAGTTCATGCGTGGGTTCACCGTACTGCTCATGATCCTTGTTGGCGCCGTATTTGTGAATACACCTGCCGTTCTGCTCAACCAGAACTTTACCCCCGACTGGAACATTTTCATCTGGGTAGGCATCATCTTTGCCTACTACCTGCTGGCGACATTGCTCCCCATTGACAAGGTCATCGGCAAAATATATCCCATCTTCGGCATACTACTGCTTGCCATGGCCGTTGCCATCGTCATCGCATTTGTGGTCTACCGTGTGCCGATTCCAGAAATATGGTCTGGTCTTGAGAACCGTCATCCCAACGCCGCCACCAACCCCATCTTCCCCATGATGTTCATCTCCATCGCCTGTGGCGCCATCAGCGGTTTCCATGCCACGCAGAGTCCGCTCATGGCTCGCTGCATGGTGAACGAGAAGCAGGCCCGTCCCATCTTCTACGGCGCCATGATTACCGAAGGTGTGGTAGCCCTTATCTGGGCGGCCGCAGCTACCTATTTCTTCCACGACAAGCCCGAACTCTGCATCGGAAAGAGCGGCAACGATATGGTGGGAGTCATCGCCAACGTGTGGTTTCCCAAGGTTATTGCTGTCATCTGCATACTCGGAGTCATCAGCGCAGCCGTTACCAGTGGCGACACTGCCCTGCGTTCGGCACGCCTCATTGTGGCAGACTTTATGCATGTCGACCAGAAACCCATCCCCAAGCGTCTGCTCGTAGCACTGCCTGTCTTCGTGCTGGCGGCCGGACTGCTGGTCTTCTCTCTTATCGACAAAGAAGGTTTCCAGGTTATCTGGCGCTACTTCTCGTGGGCCAACCAGTTCCTGGCGATGGTTACCCTATGGGCTATCACCGTGTTCTTGTCGAAGCACAAACCCGGCACTGGATGGTACTGGATTACCCTCATCCCAGCTTTGTTTATGAGTATGGTAACCATCAGCTTCCTCCTTGTTGCCCAGAAAGAAGGCCTCGGCAGCGTGCTGCCCCGCACTATTGGCTACGGCATTGCCGCCGTCATTACTCTCGCTCTTGGCATCCTTTTCTTCATCCACAAAGGAAAGAAAATCAACCCATCCGAAAAATAATTCAATACATTTTACGTTAATATTGGGAAAAAGTTGTATCTTTGCAAATTGAAAACAATGAAAGAAATGAAGAAAAATATCGCTCTCATCCTTGCCCTGCTCGTTGTGGGCACGGCATTTGCAGGTCCAAAGCCCCGCAAGAACTCGCGTACCGAAATGGGCATCCACGGCAACGCAATCTATGTGATTGAGTATACCTACAACCTTCGTGGAGGACGCGATGGTGGCCGCCAGCTCATCTGTATCGACAGCATCACCTTCGACAAGCGAGGCAACTTCGCCGACAAGTTCCGTACCAAGGCCGACGACTACACATGGTACAGTTACTTCTTCGACGTCAACGGCTACAGCCTCGGATGGAACGAATACAATCGTGAGAAGATGCTCACCGGCCGTACCGCCTATCTCAACGACAAGGATGGCAACCGTATCGAACGCACCGTATTCCTCGGAAACCAGATGACCAAGAAGGAGAGCAGCAAGTTCGCCAACGGACTTAAGGTCGAGGAGCAGAGTTTCGACAGCGATGGCGAAATGACCGAGAAGCGTACCTACAAGTACGACCAATACGGCAACTGCACCGAGATGGAATTCTACAACCGTGACGGCGAATTGATGCAACACTATCTCTACAAATACGATGCCCGAGGCAATCGCGTCGAGTGGCGCTTCTACGATGCCGACGAGTTCCTCTCGGCCCTCACCACCTACTACTACGACGACCACGACAACCTCATCGAGGTTTCCTCGTTCAACTACGACGAGCACCTCAACTGGAAGCACTCCTACGTCTACGAGTACGACGAGGACGACAACTGGGTGCGCCAGACCAT
>ONYC01000001.1 GCA_900321975.1 uncultured Bacteroidales bacterium | reverse complement strand
TGTGGGGCAACGAGATCAACTTCAAGGCTCCCTTCCGCCGCGCCCCGATGATTGAGCTCATCAAAGAGGAGACGGGTGTGGATGTGAACGGTATGGACGAAGATCAGCTGCGTGAGGCCTGCGCCAAGCTTGGCGTGGAGACCGACGCCACTATGGGCAAAGGCAAACTCATCGACGCCATATTCGGCGAGAAGTGTGAGGGCAAACTCATCCAGCCCACCTTCGTCACCGACTATCCCATAGAGATGTCGCCCCTCTGCAAGCGGCATCGCGACAATCCCGAGCTGACCGAGCGTTTCGAGCTCTTCGTCTGCGGCAAGGAGTTGGCCAACGCCTACAGCGAGCTGAACGACCCCATCGACCAGCTGGGCCGCTTCCAGGAGCAGCTGCGACTGAGCGAGAAAGGCGACGACGAGGCCATGTTTATCGATATGGACTTCGTGCGCGCCCTAGAATACGGTATGCCTCCGACTTCCGGCATGGGCATCGGCATCGACCGACTGGTGATGATGATGACCGGCGCCCAGAGCATTCAAGACGTGCTCCTCTTCCCACAGATGAAACCCGAGGTGCACGAAAAGTCGACCGAAGACGAAGGCGCCGACCTCACGGCCCACGGCGTCGACGAAGGTTGGGCGGAGGTGCTGCAGAAGGCCGGCATCAAGACCTTCGAACAGCTGAAAGCTGCCAACCCCAACAAGCTCTTCAACGACCTCGGCGGACTCCGCAAGAAGCTAAAACTTGATATCCCCGCCCTCAAGCGTGAGCAGTTCGACGCCTGGCTTAACGACTAAAGCCCAGTGTTATGCGTCATCGATTGATAGCACTGCTTGCCCTCATGTTGGTCTGGTTGCCAGCATGGGGGCAAGTTGATATTTGCTATGACTTCGAAGATGCAGCACCTAACTCACGTCCAATGGGGTGGGGCGCACTGCCCAACCTTGACTTCCACTATGTGGGTGTCATCGCTGGTGTGGCGCATACCGGCAGCAAGTCGCTCTGCAACAACGGCACCACTTGCTTCACCATCATGCCCGACGATGGCATCAACTACGGCGCCGACAGCGTGTGGCTGACTTTCTGGTACAACCTCCACAACAACACCGACTTTTTTGAAGTCGGTTACCTGACCGATGCCTCCGACAGCTCGACATTCCAGGTACTCGACACCGTGCACGAGTGGAGTCAGGAGTGGCATTTCCATGCCGTCGACCTCTCTTCGGTCCCCACAGGGGCACGGATTGCTTTTTTCGGACACGACATTTTCAGTTCTGACGGCACCTTCTGGCTCGACAACATACACCTCACCTCGACGCCCTGTGCAGCCTGGGGACTGAAGATAGCCGAGAACAGTGAGGACTCGGTGCGCCTGGAGTGGGAGTCGGCAGGCGACCCAACAGTCACGCTCACAATCAACTGGAACACTCCCTACGATGTCACCGGCAACAGCTTCACCTTCGCCCGCAACTATTATAACAGCTTCATGTCCGAGCTTATTGCTCAATGTCCTTATTCTGGCTGCATGGCGATACAACCACACAGCCAGATGTATATTCCCCGCTACCGCGAGGGGCCATGTCTCGACGTCACCGATTACAACTCGTACTCATACTCGTCGTACTCGTCAATGGCCGTTCCCTTCTATGGAACTCCCGTCGAGCCGTATCTCCACACAGGAACCTATACCACTACCACTTCCGGCATCACAGGCATCTACGCAGGATTGCACACCATCAACACCAACCCAGGTAGCGACGGCGGCGGTATGATGGTGTTCCCACGCACCATACCGCCGGGCGACAACGTCACTCTGCGTCTTGGCAACCGCTTGGGCGACTGGGAGTCAGCTTCAGTGCTCTACACCATCACCGTCGACACCAACGAAAGCGACCTGCTAGTGATGAAGTACACCGTTGCAATGGCCTTCGGTTCGTTTCAAGGGCCAGATGTGGCCCACCGCAACGACACATTGCATCCCGCCTGGTTCCGCATAGAGCTGCTGGATGATACATTGTCTCCATGTCATCAGTTCTACATCGACATGTGGGACACCGCTGGCTGGGACGAGATGAACAGCATGTACAAACGTCGCAACTTCACCGGCATGGCCTTCGACTTGAAACCATATCACGGGCAGAAAATACATCTGCGTGTTACCGCTTGCGACGGAGTGGTGAATAACCGTTGGTGCTATGGTTACTACAATTTTGAGTGCCATCGACAGGCAGAGGTGGTCGATGCTTGCGAGGTGGACAGCGTTACGCTTACTGCACCGTATGGGTTCCGTTATCGATGGTATCGCGATGGATCTACCACGCCATTTGATACCGTACAATCAATCACTGTCTCTTCAAATGGAGCTATATACCATTGTGACATTATAGACCGGTTCAATCCCAGCTGCATTTTTACCATTAGCCGCCAGATTATACCAGGCCCATATATCGAAGTTCGCGACACGGTAGTGGAGAACGCTCTGCCACATAGTTTCCGTGGTATCATGTTTACAGGCGCTACGGACACTATATTGACTATACCCGCAGCCGTAGGCTGCGACACAACCTTGCGATATGTTTTGAATGTCTGGCCCAATCAATATTCCAGACAATTGCTGCAGATATGTCCGAATCAGTGGCCTTTTGCGTGGGGAGGACATACTTTCGCAGGCCCAGGCAGCGCAAGTTTCACATATACTGATATTCACGGAGCCGACAGTGTTGTAACCGTGGTGGCTGTCGAGGTCCCTGCATATGAGGTGGGCGACACGTTGATCATTTGTCCGGGAAGTCCGTTTATGTATGGTGGTATCGACTACGGTGGCCCCATTGCGTTCGACACAACATTGGCTACCATCTACGGCTGCGACTCGTTGGTGCATGTGGCCCTGATGCCGAGAGACACAAACTTCTCCTTGCGCGCTTTCCACAGCATCGACCGGCTGCATTGGACTGATACAATGCCGGTGGTGCTTTGTGGCGGACAGACTCTGCATGTTGTAGATTCCACTCAGGGCAGTACAGCATGGCAATGGATTATGGATAGCATAGAGCATTCGTCAGAACGTTATGTATCATTCGGTTTTAATGCCGCCGTCAGTGTTGTCGAGTCCTCATTCACGCTTGTCGCCACCAGCCAGAACGGATGCACCGACACTATGCGCTGTCCAGTTGTTGTTTTTCCGCAGCCAACAGCTGAATTTATATGGACACCGGAATATCCAACTGACTTGTCTCCCGAAGTACAATTCATAAATTATTCACAACCGGATGACTGTAATTGGCTGTGGCTGTTGCCAACCGAACCCGGCGGCATAGACTATGACAGCCTCACGGCCTTCGAGCCTGTATATCGTTGGCAAGGCAATCTATTGCAAGGCAATGTGGATGTAAGCCTCATCGCCACACGTACTATGCAGTATGACACCATAACCCATACATGCGCCGATACTACAAATCGCACGATAAGGATCGCCTCCTTATGGCTCGAATTTCCCAATTTGGTCACACCGAATGGCGACGGCATTAACGACCGTTGGGAGGTTGTGAACCTTGTCGATATGGGGCAGTATCCGATGAACGAGGTGTGGATATACAACCTTTGGGGCGTATGTGTCTTTCATGCCTGCAACATCAACCGTAAAGAACAATTTTGGGATCCCAACGACACGTCCTCGCCCGATGGCACTTACTATTTCCGTTTTATGGCCAGTAATACCTATGGAACAGTCCGCTATAATGGTGCTATCGAGGTGCTTCGCTGACATATTGAAATTATTTTGTATCTTTGCAAAACGGAATATCTAGTTTTGATATGATTAAAGACTTTACGTTCAATCATTTTGAGGTCAATTGCTACCTCATTGTCGACAATGCCACAAAGCAGTGTGCCATCGTTGACCCTGCCTGCGAGGCTTCGTTCGAGGATGCACAACTGACGCAGTATATCGAACGTGAGCAACTGCATGTAACGCATATCCTGCTCACACACGCCCATGTGGACCATATTGCCGGGCTCCGTCAGGTATGCAGACTTTATAATCTTCCGGTTACTATGCATGCTGATGGTCGCAAACTGCTGCGTCAGGCCGAAGCCTACGGCGCGGTGATGGGCTTCGCTGTGGACAATATGGGCGATCTGGATGTTGCGGAGATAAACGATAACGATATAATTAAGGTTGGGGAACTAGAAGTGGAGTGCCGATATGTGCCCGGACATTGTCCGGGAAGCATGTGCTTTGTGGTGCCACAAGAGAAGGCTGTGATCACAGGCGATGCACTCTTCCACTTCAGTATAGGCCGCACCGACCTGCCCGGTGGCGACTATCCTACGCTGGTCGAAAAGCTCAAGGAACGTGTGCTTACACTACCCGACGACTATCGCGTGCTTCCCGGCCATGGTATCGTCAGCATTATAGGGAAAGAACGGAAATATAACTCGTTTTTGATATGACAGTGAAGATTGATCCCAGTTGGTATGAGGTGCTGCGACCGCAGTTCGAGGCTCCGTATTTTGCCCAGCTCAAGGAGTTCCTCGTTGCCGAACGGCAGCAATATACCTGTTATCCTCCGGGCAGCAAGATATTCAATGCATTCGATACCACGCCGTTCGACAGGGTGAAGGTAGTTATCCTAGGGCAGGACCCGTACCATGAGCCCGGACAAGCCATGGGCCTCTGTTTCTCGGTGCCGCAAGGGATACAGGTGCCGCCGTCGCTGGTCAATATTATCAAGGAAATCAACGATGACCTGGGTACACAGATTCCCGCCGGACATGGCGACCTTCGGGGCTGGGCCGAACAAGGGGTGCTGCTGCTCAACGCCACCCTCACCGTGCGCGCTCACCAGGCAGGAAGCCACCAGCGTCACGGATGGGAGGAGTTCACTGATGCCGCCATCAGCGCCATCAACGAACACCGTTCGGGTGTTGTGTTCCTACTTTGGGGCAGCTACGCCATCGCCAAACGCAAACTGATAGATGCCAGCCGCAACTATGTGCTGACTGCACCACACCCCTCGCCGCTGTCGGCGTACAGGGGCTTCTTCGGCTGCCGTCATTTCTCACAAACCAATGCAATACTAACCCAGCAAGGCCTTCAGCCTGTCGACTGGACAAGAATATACTGATATGTTACGCGAAGAAACAGTATTTGGACCCATATTCAGCCGTCGACTTGGTAGTTCGCTCGGCATCAACCTCCTGCCCGAGAAGGGCAAGATATGCAACTTCGACTGCATCTATTGCGAGTGCGGATGGAACCGCGACGGGCGTGACGACACCGTGCTGCCAACGGCAGCCAAAGTGCGCAGCGATCTGGAGCGGATGCTCGTCAAGTTGCAGCAGAATGGTACGCTGGTCGACAGCATTACCTTCAGCGGCGACGGTGAGCCGACGCTCAACCCCGAGTTTCCGCAGATTATCGACGATACGCTCCGCCTGCGCGACCTCTACTATCCGCAGGCCAAAGTCAGTGTGCTCAGCAATGCCACCCGCGTGCATTTGCCCGAGGTGTTCGCCGCCTTGCGCAAGGTCGACAACCCCATAATGAAGATCGACGCGCCTACCAACGAGCTCGTGGCCAAGATCAACAACCCGGCACCAGGTTATGATGTGCAGCGCGTCATCGAGGCTCTAAAGCAGTTCGGCGGCGATTTTGTGCTTCAGACCTGCATGCTCCGCAGCCCAGACTTTGATTCCTCCAAGCCCGAAGTAGTCGGCCCGATGATGGATATCGTGCGCCTTTTGAAACCTCGCGAGTGGATGGTCTATACCATCGACCGGCCCACTCCCATGCAAGGTCTTATGAAGTTCAGCCCCGACGAAATGAAAGCCCTCGTCAAACCAGTGATTGACGAAGGCTTCAGAGTGCAGATCAAAGGCGCCGTGGAGGATAACTAGAGTTCTAGTATCCAGTCGGCCAACTGCTTCATTACATTTGTCGCAAAGGTCTCCTCGATGAGTAGATATTCGTCGGGCGAGCCTGTGTTGCAGTGCTGGAAGAGGTGGTTGAGGCCAAGCTCCAAGATGCAGTCGGCTTGCGGGTTCAGTTCCTTGATACGTTCGATGTTGGGTTGGGGGAGGACCTGCTGGTCTTTGCTCCCGTTAAGTGCCAGGATGGGACATTTCACCTTGGTGAGGTATTCGGCTGGGTCGAGGGCGAGGAAGGTCTGCATCCAGCGGCCGTCCATCTGTTGCTTGGCGGCTGCTGCAGCTCCGCGCCCGAGTCCGATACTGTCGGTCTGCTCCTTGGAGAGACCTGCTGTATGGCGGTCAATTACGGCCTTGAACTCTTTCTGGCTGCTGCCGGTGGGCATCGAGAACAGTTCGCGCATGCAGGCCATACGTATTGAGATCAGCTTTTCGCTCAGTCCTTTGGTGCGTAAGATGGCTTCGTTCTGTTGGAGCATCACATCGAGGCCGGTACAACCCTGCCCGGCGAGCATCACCACGAACTTTACATCCTTGTTCCGCGCCGCCACCATCGGCGCTATGGCGCCACCTTCACTGTGGCCACCCATGCCGAGACGCTTCGGGTCGACATGTTTGTTCCCTTTCAGCGCGCGGAACATAGCCTCGGCATCCTCGGCGAAGAGTCGTGTGTCGGCATTGTCGAGCTCTCCGGTGCTGGCACCCACTCCGCGGTCGTCGTAGCGCAGCACGGCGATGCCACGCGAAGCCAGATAGTCGGCCAACACCAGGAAGGGCTTGTGCTGGAAGATCTCCTCGTCGCGGTTCTGCTGGCCGCTGCCGCTCACGAGCACCAAACAGGGATAGCGTACGTCGCCTTTGGGGTAGGTGAGGGTACCCTCGAGGTGGACTTTGTTTCCTTGACTGTCGGTGTAGTCGGTGGCGACGATTTCCTCGACGAACTTATAGGGTGGCTGTGGTGTCTGCGGACGTTGCATCCGGAAGAGGGTGTCGGTGGGATGGAAAGTGATTTCCTCCTTCATGAAGGCCTGCTTCCAATAGCCGCTGAAGGTGCTGTCGCGTCGTGTGAGGCTCATCTTCAAGCCGATACTTTTACATTCCAGGTCCAGATTATCGCCCTTGAGGCTCCAGCTGCTCACCGGTATTGGATCCAAGGTCTGCATCGGACTGTAGAGCTCCACAGCGCTGTCGATCAGGTGTATGCACAGCGCCAGGCCGGTTTTCTGGCTAATGCCTGTATACCACTGTGCGTGAGCCGTAAAGCCCACGCACAGCAGCATCGCTATTGCAATCTTTTTCATTCTTGTTTCTTTTTAGGCATTCGCTTGGCCTTTTTAAGGGCTTCGGCGAGAATCCATTCTATTTGGCCATTGGCACTGCGGAACTCGTCCGCGGCCCATTTCTCGATGGCGTCGTAGACTTCAGAGTCGACTCGTAGTGCAAAGGTCTTTTTCATCGTGCGAACATCACTTTCTCGCTGTTGAACATACGGGTCAAGCCCCAGACGGCGATGGCGGTATAGACCACGTCGGAGGCCATAGTTACGATTACCGGCATCCAGGTCATCTCGTGCGAGAAGACGGCGGTCATCACCTCGATGCTGTTATAGAACGGGATGAGGTATACCAGCAGGTTCTCCGATGCGCCGTTCTGGAACATCGGCAGTAGGCCGGCCAGCATCACAACCAGCATGAAGGGTGTGACCATTGTGCCGGCATTCTTCACGTCCTTGGCCAGAGCCGAGAGGAGGCTTACGGCCGATGCCATGATGAGCACCGAGGCGAAGATGACCAGCAGCAGAACCACGTAGTCGTTGGTGGTGTAATGGAATCCCAGTTCGCTGATGTCCATACCGTCGCCGCCGCTGACCATCTTTGGCAGCGAGAGGGCGATGCCGACGAAGCTCGATATACCGCTCAGCAGGGCAATGCAGCTGAGTGAGATAATCTTGCCTAGTGCCAGTTCGTTACGGCGCATGGGGGTGACGAGTAGGGTGGCGATGGTGCCGCGTTCCTTCTCGCCCGCAATGGCACTGGGGGCGATGGCCATCACGCCGCTGAAGAGCATCATGATGATAAGCATCGGCAGAATCTTGCTCCATACCATAGCGCCGATCGAATCGTCGCTGGCCTGGTCGAAGCGCTGCTCCTCGGTCTGCGGCACATTGATGGTGTAGGGGCGGCCGTAATTGTTCAGCATGTTGCTGACAATCATAAACACACGCGACGAAGCATTGTTTACCGAGTTGTAGTAGATCTCAACATTTGGAAGTGCCGTGGGATCTGCGGGTGCAGCCATGATATTGTCGAACCCTTCGGGGAATCGCAGCAGAACGGTGTTGAGCTCCTTGTCCTCGAGCTGCGAGATGTCCTCGTCGGTGAAAGGTTGTTCAAGCAACACAAGGTTGCTGTCGATACCGGAGAGCATCGGAGCAAGGCTCTGCGGCATATTCTCCACACGCAGGGTGACCACCTCGTTCTGGCCTTCGGTAATCATTTTGCTGATGCCGCTGCCCATGAGGCTGTAGATGATATAGATGAGCAAGCCGGGCATAATCACCGTGGTGAACAGCAGCTGGCGGTCGCCGAAGAATCGGGCGAATTCCTTCTTGATGATTGTAAGAGTGTTGTTTTTCATTCTTCACCTCCTTTCACTTCTTTGTACATTTCGAAGAAACGGTCCTCGATCGACAATCCGTTGCAGACCTCCTCGAGGTTTCCGCAGGCTGTCAGGCGGCCGTCGATGATTATGCCAACGCGGTCGCACAGGCGCTCGACAAGGCTGAAAATGTGGGTCGAGAGGATAATCGTCTTGCCCGCTGAGCGCAGCTCCTGCAGGTAGTCGGTCACGGTGCGGGCGGTGAGTACGTCGAGGCCGTTGGTGGGCTCGTCGAAGATGATGACCTCGGGGTCGTGCACCAGCGAGATGACCAGCGAGAGTTTCTGCTTCATGCCGGTCGAGAGGTTTGCGACTTTAACCTCGGCGAATTTATCGATGCCGAAGCGTTCGAACATCTCATTTTTCCTTCTCTCTTTTTCGTTTTCCTCAACGCCGTGAAGTTCGCTGAAGAAGTCGAAGAGATAGTTGGGTGTGAAGAAGTCCTCGAGCTTCAGCTCAGAGGTGAGGAAACCAATCTTGGAACGTACTTCGGCAGGCTGGCTCATGATGCTGCACCCGTCGAGTAAAGCGTCGCCCGAATCGGGACGTATAAGGGTTGAGAGCATGCGCAGGGTGGTGGTCTTGCCGGCACCGTTGGGACCGAGCAGGCCGAATATCTCGCCACGATAGGCGCTGAAGGTGAGGTTGTCCACTGCCACCTTGCGTTTGGCTGTGGTACGCTCAATCTTCTGCTGCTTGCGGCTCAGGTTGAAAGTCTTTGTCAGACCTTCGGCTTTGAGTATTTCTTCCATTGTTTTATTGTAGTATTAGTATATTGAACCTGTGTTCACCACTGGACTGGCACCTTCGTCGCTGCAGAGCACCACCATCAGGTTGCTCACCATAGCGGCTTTGCGCTCGTCGTCCATCTCCACCACCTTGTCGGCGGCCAGTTTCTTCAGGGCCATATCGACCATCGATACGGCTCCCTCGACAATCTTCTCGCGGGCGGCGATGATGGCTTCGGCCTGCTGGCGCTTGAGCATCACGCTGGCAATCTCTTGGGCATAAGCCAGATAGTTGATACGAGCCTCGACCACCTCGATGCCGGCGATATCCAGATGCTTGCTGATTTCCTGCTCCAGACGGCGGTTGATTTCGTCGCCACCGTTGCGCAGCGTTATCTCGTTCTTGTCCTCGAGGTTGTCGTAGCTGTAGAGGCTGGCCACTTTCCTCAGGGCCGAGTCGCTCTGCACCGACACAAAGTTGTCGTAGCCCTTCAGCTGCTGGGTGACGGTACTCTTGTTCTGCTGAGTGGCTGCGGTGGGCTGCGCGGTGGTCTCTACATCTATATTAAAACATGCTTTGTAAGTGTCCTTGATGCGCCACACGAGCACCAGACCGATCATTATCGGGTTGCCGCCGGCATCGTTCACCTTGATGGGGGGCACATCCATATTGCGGGCTCGCAGCGAGAGTTTGCGCTTGACATAGAAGGGGTTGGTCCAGAAGAAGCCGTTGTCGACCACCGTCCCGCTGTAGCGGCCGAAGAATGTGAGCACGCGGCTCTGGTTGGGTTGGATCACCATGAATCCGCCCACATGCAGGCCCCATACAATCCACATCAATCCACCGATGAATCCTGCACTGGCCATACCCTTCTCTCCGGCTTCGATGCAAAGCACCAATGCAAGTGCCACGAAGGCCAGATCGAGTACCAGATGAATGAAGCCATTGTTGACTACAGTCATTTTCTTGATTCTTTCTTTGTTTTCCATTTTGTTGATATTTAATTTGTTATTTTGATTTCAGTGATATTATTTTGATATCATTCTAGATGCAAATATACAACCTTTTTCGATACCTGCAAAAAAAAATTTTAGGAAAAATGTAAAACGCTGATTCTACGTATCAACTACCTATCCTCTACCTATCAACTACCACCGTTCTTCGATTGAAGAACTGCCGTTGTTGTAGGGTGGAAATTACGCCTCGGTGGCGTTGGAAATGTCGGACTGCTGCTGCCAGAATTCGGCATTGGGGATGTTCAGGGCGTCGGGGTCGAACTTGGGTTCGCGGCCTTCGCGGCGTTGTCGCTCGTAGTCGCGCAGCACGCGTATCGCCTTGGGCGAGAGCAACAAAATGGATACTACGTTAATCCATGCCATTGTGCCCACTCCGATATCGCCCAGCGTCCACACCAGGCCGCTTCCCATCAGCGAGCCGATCAGCACCGCGCTGATGGTGGCCACGCGCATCACCCATATCACCACCCGCTCGCTGCGGTCGTCACCGAACCTGGCGTCGGCACGCTCGAGCTGATCCAATTGCTCGGGGTGTTTCTTGTATTGGCGGCGGCGCCAGCGGTTGAAGAGGTAGACGAGGTTGGTTTCGGCGTAGTAGTAATACGCCATAATGGTGGTGAAAGCAAAGAAGAAGAGGGCGATGGAGATGACGATGTCGCCGGTTCGCGGCCCAACAACAGTACCGAGGGCGTTGGTGGTGTAGAACACACCAGGCTCGCCTTCGGGGGCGAGGGGGTTCTGGTGCAGGTAGGTCACCACCGGACCTGCGGCCGTCTGCTGCACGGTATCGATGATGTTGTAGGTCTTGCAGGCAAGGATCATCATTGCTGTGGCGGTGCAGACGAGGAGGGTGTCGATATATACCGAGAAGGCTTGTACCAGGCCTTGTTTTACAGGATGGCTCACTTTGGCGGCACCCGCCACGATGGCGCCGGTTCCCTGACCGGCTTCGTTGCTGTAGATGCCGCGTTTGACGCCCCATGCAATGGTGCTGCCCAGTATGGCACCGCCCACTTCGTTGATTCCCACAGCTCCGCGCAGCATCTGCATGAATACGTCGGGAACAAGTTGCCAGTTGACCACCAGCACCACCAGCGAGAGCAGTATGTAGACCAGTGCCATTACCGGCGCGACGATCTGCGCCACATTGGCGATGCGCTTCACACCGCCAATGATCACCAACGCTATGAGCAACGCCACCCCGATGCCAACCGTCCATGCAGGTATGCCGAGTGTTCGGGCAAAACTTATCGAGATGCTGTTGCTATGGATTGGTGGAAGCAGGAATCCGCAGGCCACTGCCGCCAGTACGGCGAAGAAGCATCCGAAGAAGGGGCTGCGAAGGCCTTTCTCGATATAGTAGGCGGGGCCGCCGCGGAACTGCCCGTTGTGGTCCTCCTTGTAGATCTGGGCCAGTGTGGCTTCGGCGAAAGCGCTGCCGGCTCCGAAGAAGGCGATAATCCACATCCACACTATGGCACCTGGACCGCCGAAACCGATAGCGGTGGCCACTCCCACGATATTTCCCGTACCCACACGACCCGAAAGGGCCATTGCGAAAGCTTGGAACGATGAGATACCCGTCTTTTTCTTGACCTTTCCAGCGCTGCCGAAGAGCAGGCGGAACATCTCGCCGAAACGGCGTACCTGTACGAAACGGGTGCGCAACGAGAAGTAGAGGCCGGCCAGCAGGCAGAGGCCAACCAATGCGGGGCTCCACACAAGGCCGTTGACGGTTTCGATGATCTTGGTCATAGGCAGCTATTTTATTCGGGGAATGGCGTCGAGCAGCGAGCGGGTGTAGTCGGTCTGCGGGTTGGAGAAAAGCTCGTCGGCGGTGCCGCTCTCCACAATGCGGCCACGCTGCATCACCAGTATGCGGTCAGAGATATAATGAGCCACAGCAAGGTCGTGGGTGATGAAAAGATAGGTGTAGTGGTAGTGTTCCTTGAGGTCGTTAAGCAGGTTGATCACCTGAGCCTGTACGCTCACATCGAGGGCCGACACACTCTCGTCGCAGACTACCAGTTCGGGTTGAAGAACCAAAGCTCGTGCTATGCAGACCCTCTGCCGTTGACCACCGCTCAGCTCGTGGGGGTAACGGTTGTACCAGTCGGTTTGGAGGCCCACCTGCTGCATCAGGGTGAGGACAAAGTCTTTCGGGTTTTTCTGGGTGTTGCGATGGACCTTCAGGGGTTCGATGATTGCTTCGCCGATGGTCAGTCGGGGGTTGAGCGATGAATAGGGGTCTTGGAAGATGATTTGCAGCTTGGGGCGGAGGGCTCGCATCTCGCTTGAGGAGAGCTTGTCCAACGGGGTTCCCCGATAGCTTACGCTTCCGTCAGAGTGGTCTATAAGGCGTAGGAGTGCCCGTCCAAGGGTGGTCTTGCCGCAGCCGCTTTCGCCCACAAGGCCCAGTGTCTCTCCCTCGTGTATGTCGAAGCTCACGCCGTCGACGCCTTTCAGCGTCTGCAGCGGACGGCCGAAGAGGCTGCGTTTGAGGGTGTAGGTGACATCGAGGTCGCGGACGGAGATGAGCGGTGTGGTCGTGGCGGCATTAAGGTCTTTAGTGCCCTTAAGGTCTATAGTGCCATTAAGGTCCTTAGTGCCATTAAGATAATCTTCCACCGTAGGCAGGCGTCGGGGGCGCTCGTCCAGTGGGGGGCGGCAGGCCAGCAGACCTTTGGTGTAGGGTTGCTGAGGGTTGTGTAGTATCTGGTCGGCAGGGCCTTGCTCCACCACCTTTCCGCGATACATCACCATGATGTCGTCGGCCACCTGGGCTATCACCCCCAGGTCGTGGGTGATGAAGATGATACTGATGCCATGCTTCTGCTGTAGCTGCTTCAGCAAATCCAGTATAGTCTTCTGCACCGTTACGTCGAGAGCCGTGGTGGGTTCGTCGGCTATGATGATGTCGGGGTTGTTGATAAGCGCCATGGCTATCATCACGCGCTGCTTCTGGCCGCCGCTGAGCTCATGCGGGTAACTGTCGAAAATCTTCTCGGGGCGGGGTAGGAGTACCTCGCTGAAAAGTTCAATCACCCGCTCACGCTGTTCCCCTTTGTGATCTGTGGTGAGACCGCGCATCATCTCCATAACCTGCTTGCCGCATCGTTGCACTGGGTTGAGCGATGTCATCGGCTCCTGGAACACCATGCTTATGCGCTTGCCGCGAATACTGCGCATCTGCTCCTCGGAGAGCCCAATCAGATTTATTTTATCGCAATCAGAACGAAAAGTGGCGCGCAGTCGGTTCGGCCGACAACTATCAGAACAGTCAGCGGCATTTAGTTCTGATTGAGAAAGAAAAGCAGTTCCCGTGACGGATGCTTGTTTGGGCAGCAGACCCATCAGCGCCAGCGAGCTGACGCTCTTTCCGCTGCCGCTCTCGCCCACGATGCCAAGCGTGCGCCCTCGTCCCAGCGTGTAGCTGACATTCTCCACCACCGTTCTTCCGCCGAAGGCGATGCTTAAATCGCGAACCTGCAATAGGATGTCATTGTTGTCCATCATTCAGTCAAATAACGCGTTCCATACTTAAATAGTGTGCCGGAACAAAATTATTTTGTCGAATGTAAAAAAGTTTGTATATTTGCAGTCGCTTAAAGATACGGAACAATAACATTTAAACATATTATAACTATGACAAAATCAGAACAATTCATGGAGATGGAAGCCAAGTATGGCGCCCATAACTATCATCCGCTGCCCGTAGTGCTCGCCAAAGGCGAAGGCGCATTCGTATGGGACTGCGAGGGTAAGAAGTATTTCGACTTCCTCTCGGCCTACAGCGCTGTCAACCAGGGCCACTGCCACCCGAAGATTGTGAAGGCTATGTGCGACCAGGCCCATGAGCTGACCCTCTCGAGCCGCGCTTTCTATAACAACTGCCTCGGTGAGTGGGAGAAATATGTGACCGAGTACTTCGGCTACGACAAAGTGCTGCCTATGAACACCGGCGCCGAAGCCGACGAGACAGCCCTGAAGCTGGCCCGCCGCTGGGGTGTGGTGAAGAAAGGCATCCCCAACGACGAAGTGATGATTGTCTGCTGCGAGGGTAACTTCCACGGCCGCACCATCACCATCATCACCATGAGCAACGACCCCGAGAGCTACGCCAACTACGGCCCCATGACTCCCGGTTTC
>ONYC01000005.1 GCA_900321975.1 uncultured Bacteroidales bacterium | reverse complement strand
GAC
The DNA here is from genome assembly GCA_900321975.1 of uncultured Bacteroidales bacterium. Taxonomy (GTDB): domain Bacteria; phylum Bacteroidota; class Bacteroidia; order Bacteroidales; family P3; genus Colimorpha. Next base: position 5,966 of record ONYC01000005.1, on the reverse strand, counting down.
CCGACCACGACCTTTGCCGGCCGCATCCTCGCCGTCGGACTTGCCGCCTACGAGTGGAATCTGGGCGTCGCCAACGAGAAACAGGATCAGCTGGAGCGCTTTACCGCCAACTGCATCAACTATCTTAAATAACAGACACGTTTTAGTTATTTCTAAACCATAGTGGGTAACTGCCTGTCATATTTGTTTTGGCAGGCAGTTCTTTCTTTATACAAATGTTTCATTGAACGATATTTTGCATCCTTTGCAACAAATGTTATATTCCGAAAATAGGAAAAGGAGTAATTTTGCAACCAGATTATTACTAAAATAAACAAATATGTTGATGAATAAATTGTTTCTTACCATTACGGGATTGTTGTTCGTAGCATTGGCTATGACAGCCCAGAACAAGGCAGGCCTGCTGATTGGTTACGGCACCACGGGCGATATAGAGTCTGTAAGTGAGAAAAACGCCGCAGCATGGTTCCAGCAGACCTATGCCGACGGACTGATATTTACGCCATCGACGATTAGCACGCTGAGTGCTGCCGACGTGAAGGTGCTCTGGGTGATGGTCGACCGCGTAGGCATCGAGCGGGGATGGCAGAACCTGCCCGCCGCTTTCTCAGGCACAGAGACCATCAAAGCGCTGAAGGCTTTTGTCGAGGCTGGTGGCAATCTGCTGCTTACCAACCACGCCACCCAGCTGACGGTGCCCGTGGGCCGTATTGCCGAGGCGTATGCTCCTGGCCTCTGGGGAAATGGCCCCGGCGGCAACAATCCTGATGTGTGGGGCTCTCAGCCTATCATCGGCAATGCCGACGAACATATTTACGACCACTCGCAGCATGCCATCTATCAGGGTATGAACTTCGTGTCCGGACTCTACGAGCGCAGCATCTATCCGTTCATCGGAAGTGGTGTGAAGCTCGACCATAACTGCATGTGGGACCTCAACGCCTACGGTCTGGCTCCCAACCCCAACGTGGTGAAGACATGGGAGGAGACCACCAACTCGACCGTCCTCGGTACGTGGAACCACGTCGTCGACTACTGCTGTGCCGGTATCGTCGACTTCGAGCCCACCACCACCATCCAGGGCCGCATCCTGGCTGTCGGACTGGCAGCCTACGACTGGGGCATGGGCAGCAGCAACACCTATCTTGACCAGCTGGAGAAGTTCACAGCCAATTGCCTGTCTTACTTAGGCTACGAGGCAGGCAGCGGTGGCGGTGGCGGCGGCAGCGGCGACCACGCAGCCCATTTCGACATGTCGCTCAGCGGCGGCAAGGTGAAGGAAGAGGTTTCCGGTTCTGCGTTCAATGTGGTTTCACAGCTGCCGGCAACTGCCATCACCGGACTCGACGGCGAGGCGCTGCGCTTCGACGGCTATTCTAACTATGTGAAGGCCAGCCTGCCCGCAGGACTCAATACGGAGACACTGACCATGAGCGTCACATTAGCAGCTGAGACTTATCCTATGATGCAAGTCGATGCCGCCGAGGACACCCCAACCTATGCCACCATTTGTGGCAATCTGGACGAGGCCGCCAAGAAAGGCTTTGCCCTGCTGTTGTCGTCACAAGGCGACTTGCGCCTGAAAGTGGCAGTTAACTATAGCGGTGGGTACATTGTATCCATCGATGGCAGCAAAAAACTGCCCCGCGGTCAGTGGAACCGCATCGACATGGTGTTCGACAAGGGCTCCAACAAGTGCGAGCTCTTCCTCAACGGCGAGAGCATCGCCTCCAAGGGCGTCAACAGGTGCGACCTGCTCGCCGACGGCGGTGACTTCTACATCGGCAAGGACGCCACGGAGAAGAAGTCGGGTCCGTTCCTGCTCAACACCTTCTGTGGTGCCATCGACGACATTGCCATCAGCAACATAGCCGCTGCTCCGGCAGCCTACACTCCGCAGGTTGCAGACTTCAACTATCCTGCCGAGCGTTATGCCGGCAATCTCTGGCGCCCGCAGTTCCACGCCATGCCTTCTGGCAGCTGGACCAACGAGAGCCACGGACTCACCTATAGCGGCGGACGCTGGCACGTGTTCTTCCAGAAGAATGCCAACGGTCCCTATATGTCGCGCCTGCACTGGGGACACATCTCCAGCGAGAATCTCTACGAGTGGACCGAGGAGCCCATCGCCATCTATCCGGGAGAGTCGTTCGACATCAAGGGTTGTTGGAGCGGATGCGTCTACGAGGATGGCAGCAACCACACCATTTTATATACTGCCGTAGACAATGGCAAGGCACGCATCGCCCAGGCTAAGTCTGCCGACAACGCTTTGGTGGGCTGGGACGGCAAGAAGGTCGTCATCGACGGAACGCCCTCAGGCTTTGCAGATTTCCGCGACCCCTACTATTTCGAGGCCAACGGCAACAAATACATCATCGTGGGCACCGCCAAGAACAATATCGGCTGCTGCACGCTACACAAGCTGAACGGCTCGACGTGGAGCAACGACGGAACCATCTTCTTCCAGGGCACGTCGCAGTCGCAGCACGGCACCTTCTGGGAGATGCCCAATGTGACGCCTATGGGCAACGGCAAGTGGCTCTTCACCTGCACCCCACTGGGAACCTCCGCAGGTGTGCGCACCCTCGCTTGGGTAGGCACCATCGGCACCGACGGCAAGTTTGTGCCCGACGGTGGCATTGCCGACATGCAGTTCCTCGAGATGAACGGCATCAGCCGCGATGGCTACGGACTACTCTCACCCTCCATCTATCCTTCTGGCGACAAGACCCTGCTCCTGGGCATCGTGCCCGACAAGCTGGCCGATACGGAGAACTACAAGATGGGATGGGCCCACAACTTCTCCCTGCCCCGCGAGATCAGCGTGGCTTCCGACGGCTCGCTCGTACAGAAGCCCTATAGCGGTCTGACAGGTTTGCGCACCTCTACCACAGTGACCATCGACCAGACGCTCTCAGGCGCCCAGTCGCTCTCACCCGTCAGCGGCAGGCAGATAGAACTGTTGGGCGAGTTCACCGTGGGCAGCGGCGCATGCGGCTTCCACTTCCTGAAGAAGGGCGACAAGCAGGCAACGCTCAGCTACGACCCTTCGACAAGCTTGCTCTCCCTCGATTACTCTACGCTCGCCCGCGTCTCCAACGACAACGGTTCGTGGTCGGCCAAGCTGCCTAAGAAAGTCAATGCCGGAGAGACGCTGAAGCTCGACGTCTTCTTCGATGGTTCCATTGCCGACATCTTCGTGAACGACACGTGGGCGTTCTCCGTCCGCATCTTCCCCACCGACGCCGATGCCGTAGAGGCAGAAGTATTCTCCGAGTCGTCAGCTGCCGTCAAGGTGAGTGCCTGGACGCTCGATGCCCAGGACGGTCAGGGGACAGGCATTGGCAACGCTCCGCTGCTCAACAGCGAGACCATCAGGAACAACAAAGTCTACGATCTGCAGGGCCGTCGTCTGAACGGTGTGCCCCAGGCAGGCCTCTATATCATGAACGGGAAAAAGTATGTTTGTCGCTGATACCCTTATTGTCGTAGGCCTCGCCACCGTATCGTTGGGCACCATCCAGGAGTCCGACGGTGTCAGGGAACAACGGTTCCTGCTGCGCAATGGCGGCCAGGAGGCAGTCGACCTCATGCAGGGCTACACCTCCTGCGGCTGTACCACCATCCACTTCGACAAGGCGCGTAAGCTCATGCCCGGCGACACGGCGAGTGTAACGTTGCGCTTCAATCCACGTGGCAAGGGCGGTGAGTTCGAGGAGACGGGAACGATAGAGTATAGTAGCGAGCAGTTGCGGGCGGCTACCAAACGGCCGAAGCGTGTGAGCCTCTCGCTGACAGGCAACTGCATCACTAGCGAGGAGACACTGATGCGACAGTTCCCCATTCGTGTCGACGACCGTCTGCGGCTCTCCACCGACCGTTTCGACCTAGGTCGCATGCGCGTCGGACAGACCAAGGATCGCACCGTTGTCATCCTGCACACCCAGGAAGCCAATCGCAAAGAGATGCTTACCCTCCGATTCACGGCCGAAGGTGATAAACGTGGCCTGCAGCACATTCCCTATCCACTCATCGTTCGCGATGGAGCAGCGAAGAAAGAGATCATCATCATGTTAGATGTGTTTATCAATTAGTAGAAAGGTATTATTTTTTTCAATTAGAAGATTGTATTTCAGATGATCCGCCCAATCATTATTATAATGTTAGGGCGGATTTTTCATTCTTTATTTGGACATAACAATAAATTTTCCTATCTTTGCCCGCATGCAGACAAGATGTTTTTTTCTGACAGACCTGTTGCTCTGTGTCATCCTGCTGACAGGATGTACCGGCACAGGGCAGGAATACCACATCGGTGTGTCGCAATGCGGGGCAGGACGATGGCGGGAGAAGGTGAACAGTGAGATGCTGGCTGCCCAGCATCTGTATGAGCAGCATGCTAAGGTCAGCATCGCATGTGCCAATGACAATACCGAGCGGCAAATACAACAGATAGATTCTCTAGTCAACAGTGGTATTGACCTTTTGGTAGTGGCTCCCAATGAGTCGGCTCCCATCGCAGAGGCTATTGCAAGGGTGAGGAAGAAGGGTGTTCCCGTCGTTTATTTTGACCGTAAGGCTACGAACGACCAATATACGGCCTTCATTGGTGGAAGTAATGTGGAGGCGGGAAAAACGGTGGCCAACTATGTTGTGGATCTCGGTGGCCGCTTGGTGATGGAGATAACCGGCAGCATGAGTACTTCGCCAGCACAAGAACGCCATGAGGGATTTGCAAAGGTAATGGCTGAAAATCCCCATTTGACTTATGTTTGCAGGGAAGCCGACTGGTCATCTGACAAGGCTTGCAGCATTATAGAGGAGCAGGTAAAAACGGGCAGCATTCCTGATTTCGTATTCTGTCATAACGATGGAATGGCAACAGGAGTCTATAAGGCGGTTGTGGAACTTGGTCTTGAAGGCAAAGTCAAGATCATAGGTATCGACGGACTACCGGGTGAGGGTATTGAGTACGTGCAGTTCGGTCATCAGGAAGGCTCCTATATCTATCCCACACATGGTGAGAAGATTGTGAAGTTGGCTCTCGATATTCTGACAGGGCATCCCTATGAGCGGGAAAATGTGCTGCAAGGCATGATGGTGACGCCAGACAATGTCAATCTGGTTGACCTGAACAGTCGTGAACTGATGGAGCAGAACGAACACATGATTACCATCAACAACAAGCTGGAGGAGTATTTTGGTATGTACAACATTCAGCGCAAACTGCTGACGGGTAGCCTGGTAACCATTCTATTGCTGATAGTGGCGGTGGTGATTGCATGGAGAGCTTATATTCAGATGTTGAAGAATACCCGTCAGCGTCAGTCAATGAATGAAGAGCAGACCCTGTTCTATACAGACCCGGCCAGACGTAAAATCCAACAGTTGTTGGATACCCCAGAGGAGAATCTGCCTGCCCCCCGCAATCAGGACACCCTGTTTGCGGAACGTCTTAATGAGGCTATTCGCAAACATATGTCGAATCCAAACATAAAAATGGAGGATTTAGGCGAAGAGATGGGGTTGGGACGTGTGCAACTCTATAGAAAGGTGAAAGCCATTACGGGGCTGACACCAGTTGAGCTGTTGCGTAAAATGCGTTTGCAGCAGGCCTATGTACTGTTGGGAAATACTACTAAAACAGTGGCAGAGATAGCTTATGAGGTAGGCTTTAATACTCCTGGTTATTTCTCTAAGTGTTTTAAGGAACAATATGGTAAATTACCAATGGATCTTCGGAGCGAAGAGTGAAAAAGCGGATTCAACGAAAAATACTATTTAATAAAAAATTGTTTCATGTATCATTTTTAATATAGTCAGAACGAAAAGTGATAAGGCTTTGTGGGCGCGGTTGGTATCTTTGCAGCAGATATTTAATAGAGTACTAACCAAACAAACAAGCAAATGGAACAAAAGAGATTTTTACTCAGTTTCCTTACCCTGCTGCTCAGTACTATAAT
>ONYC01000136.1 GCA_900321975.1 uncultured Bacteroidales bacterium | reverse complement strand
TTCTTCGATTCGGATCGAAGAACAATCGAAGAACGATCGAAGAACGATCGAAGAACAATCGAAGAACGGTGGTAGTTGATAGGTAGAGGATAGGTAGTTGATACGTAGAATCAGTCAGTTGCAAAACGGCAAAAAACGCCGTTTTCGCCCCCAAATGTTAAATTATAGTTAAATTTTACACCGAAATGTTAAAATCAGGTCGATTCCCAGCGAATCGGAACGATGCGCCAACATCGGTTTCAACATTTCTGTTTTATCCACATTATTATTTGCCGAAGACCTCTTTGGCACGATCCATCTGCGCGGGGATGTCGACACCGAAGGGGCAGCGGCTGAGGCAGGCGCCGCAGTGGGTACACTCGCCGGCGTGATGCGGGAGGGCGTCGTACTGGGCCTGCAACTCGGGGGTCATTCCGTCGCGCCCGGCTTTGTCGAGCAGCTCGTTGACTTTGGCAATGGGGATGCCCACCGAGCAGGGGGAGCAGTGGTTGCAGTAGGTGCAGGCGCCGCCTTTGTCGGCAACCGCCTTGGGGCCTACGTTGGTGTAATCCTTCTCGGCCTCGGTGGCGTGGAGCCAGTGGAGGTCGCGCGTAAGCTCGTCGATATTGTCGATTCCGAGGATGCAGGTGCTGATGCAGGGTTTGGCCAGACAGTAGGCGATGCACTGCTCGGGAGTGTAGGCAACACCGAGGGGCGACGTCTTCTCGTCGAGCAGGCGACCGCCGCCGCCGAAGGTCTTCATCACCGTGATGCCGATATTATGAGTGGCACAGTAGTCGTAGAGCTCGACACGCACCGGGTCGATTCCGCCCTGCAGGTTGTCCATCGCCCCCTTCTCCCAAGGGATTGCACCGCCGCGCAGACGGTCGAAGGCGGGATTGAGCGAGAACATGATGACCTCGATCCAGCCGCTCTTGGCGGCACGAAGGGCCACCTCGGCATTATGGCTGCTGACGCCTATATGCTTGATTTTGCCCTCCTTCTTCAGCTGGAAGACATATTCGAGGAATGGGCTGCCGTCCAGCTCGTCCCACTCTTCATGGCTGTCGGTGATGTGGATCATGCCGACCTCGATATGGTCGGTGCCGAGCCGGGCAAGGAGGTCTTCGAAGCCTGCTTTTGCCTCTTCCACATCACGGGTGCGGGAATGCTGACCATCCTTGAAGATGGTGCCGATATGGCCTTGGATGATCATCTCGTCCCTCCTGCCCTGCAGGGCGTAGCCGATGTTTGAGCGGGTCTTGGGGTTGGCGTCGTAGATGTCGATATAGTTCATACCGCTGTCGAGCGCCATAGTCATAAGCTCGAGCGACGCGGCGCTGTCGATTTTCTCGAAGCCGCCGCAGCCGATGCTGATTTCGCTCACCATCAAGCCGGTGTTGCCCAGCGGGCGGAACTGCATGTCGGTTTTCTTCCCGGGCTGCTGATGGCAGCCGACGGCCGCCAGACAAAGTGCGGCCAGCAGAGTTGCGTAGATCCTTTTTTTCATTCGGTTGCTGTTATTTGTGATTATTTTCTTTGTCCGTCACTCATTGGCGGAAGAACCGCCACGTGTCGCTGTGGCCGTCGCGATAGGTGAAGCTCCATTCCAGACGGTCGGTCGTCAACGTGTCGAGGTGGAACTTGTACTCATAGTCGATGCTGCCACCGACCACATTGACAATCTCTTGCGACAACTCGTCTGCCTTGTCGGGTTCCATACGAAAACTCTCCTTGATGCCGGCAAAATAGAATGTGTCGCCGTCGAGATGCCAACGGCTTGGGCTCACATAGTTGAAGGCATAGGTTACCGTATCGCCCTCAGGTCGGGTAACGGTGTAGACCTGGCAGGCAGAATCGAGCGCCGTCCCGTCGGCATAGAAGTCCATAGTGCCGGTCTCATGCACATCGAAATGGTTCCCCTGGAGGTCATACTCGAACGCATGTTCATAGGTGTAGTGTCCCTCCACCGTCGGCTCGGCCTGCCTTGTGCCGCATGCCGCCACAAGCGCCACCGCGAGCACCATCATAACTTTCTTCATCATATTTGACATATTGTTTAATAAAATAACGCAGTGAGCCCGATGATATTGTATAAAAAAAAAGAGGTGCCCCCGTTGAAGGGACACCTCTTTGACGGTAGAATGCAGAGACTAGCACCTCTGGATTATAATTCATCTCGGCCAAGGGAACCAACTCTCGCGCGACCTGGTCATATAAAGATGTATCTCAACACAAAGAGCGCCGCCAGCACCCACATGGTTGGGGTGATGCTCTTGAAGTTGCCACAGAAGGCGTTGAGGAGCACATAGCTTATCAGACCGATGAGGATGCCATCGCTGATGCTGAAGCTGAAGGGCATCACCACCATCGTGATGAAGGCCGGAAGCGCCTCGACGGGGTCTTTCCAGTCGATCTTCAGC
>ONYC01000057.1 GCA_900321975.1 uncultured Bacteroidales bacterium | reverse complement strand
TTGAACAATTTTATAGACCGATTTTTTTATAATTTTGAGCGGAGCGACCAATAAAAGAAACAATATAAATAACAGATTATGGCGAAGATACCAATGGGAATAATGGGGCCGTTCATCGGGCGGATGGGGACGGCCGTGGGCTATATGTGGAACGGGAAGTGCGTTGCACGCTCCTACCAGCGCTATGTGCGCAATCCGCGGACACCTGAGCAGGTGGCCCACCGCGAGATGTTCAAGCAGGAGGTGCAGCTCGCCGCACGCATGCGGTGGGCGGTTACCCGGTCGATGACCGACGCGGCCCGCGCCGAAGGGATCACCTCGTACAACCTCTTTGTGCGTGAGAACCAGCACGCTTTCGCCCTCGACGAAGGCGTTTTCGTGGTGGATTATGCCCGCTTGCGGCTGAGCATCGGCGATGTGGCGCCGGTAGCGGCCGAAGAGGTGTCGCTCTCGGAGGATAACGTGTTGAACGTAAGGTTCTCGCGCGGAACGGGAAGGGGCTTCGACGAAGTGTACCTCTACGTCTATGTACCCGAATTGAAGAAGGGCTTCCTCTCGTCGTCGGCCTACCGCAGAGACAAGAATATAAGTGTCGCCCTGCCCGACGACTACGCCGGCCGCGAGCTGCACGCCTGGCTTATGGTGAAATCGGACGACGGCCGCTGGAGCGAGTCGTCGTATGTCGACGTGAACAGTCGGCCGGGGACCGCAGGCCTGGAGCCCCCCGCCGGGCCATCCTCAGCTTCCTCCAACGGGCCTGCAGAGGCAGAAGGCTTGGTGCCCCCGGTCGTCAGCAGTGTGCAAGCGGATCAGACGCCGCCTGCGGATGCGGGGCGCATAGGGCCGGAAATCGAGTGAATGAATGCCGACGGGCCGGCTACCGGTTACTTCCCTGACAGGCGTCGGTAGTGGCAGGTGAGCAGGTGGCGGTCGTCGTCGTAGAGGTGGAGGCCTGAGCCTTCGCAGTAGCGCCACACTTTGCACGAGGCGCATTGCTCCTTGCGTGCCCAACGGCGGTCGCGCATCAGCTGGAACCGGTTCTGCCAGACGTCCCAGAGGTCGTCGCCGCGATAGATATTCCCCTGGTCCATATTGCTGCGCACCGAGGTGCAGCCGCTGATGGCTCCGTCGCAGCGTATGGAGGCCACCTCGACGCCGCTGCGACAATAGAAGAAGTGGTCACGGACCCGTTGCTCGTATTCGCCGAGGAATCCCTCGCAGGCATAGCTCACCTCGATGCGTGGGTCGGTCTCACGGCTCGCTTTGATGAAGTCCAATATGCCGCGGAACTGGCTGTCGGTGAGTTGCAGCTCGGGGTCCTGTGCGGCGCGGCCCATGGGGAAAATGCTGAAAAGGCGCCAGGAAGGGACGCCCAGGGAAATAAGATATTCTTTGAAATCGTTGAGGGTGGGGTAGTTCTGCGGGTTGACGCAGGTGACGATGTCCCACAGAAGATGCTTCTGCTGCGTCAGCAACCGGATGGCCTGGGTGGCCTTTCCGAAGCTCTGCGGGTGCCGTCGTATCCAGTTGTGCTGCTGCTCGAAGCCGTCGAGACTTATGGTGATGGAGTGCATGCCGCTGGCCATAAGGCTTGCCAGGCGCTCCTCGTCGATAAGGAAGCCGTTGGTGACCACGCCCCAGGGGTATTCGCGGCGGTTGAGTTCGAGGCCCACCTCCTCGAGGTCGGGGCGCAGCAGGGCTTCGCCGCCGGTGAAGATGATGAACACTTTGTGGGGGTCGACATGCGGTGTGAGCGAGTCGATGACGCGGAGAAAATCCCCGGCGGGCATATCCTTCACCTCGGGTTGCACCTTGCAGTCGCTGCCGCAGTGGCGGCACGACATATTGCACCGCAGGGTGCACTCCCAGAAAAGTGTCTTGAGGGGGTGCAGCTGCTCGTCGGTCTTGCGCAGCGAGCGCTGCAGTTCGAGACCGACGCGTTGGCGAAGGGAAAGCGGCATCACTCTTTCGTCAAAGAATCGTTATACTCAGAAGGCGGGCAGCCGTACATGTCAGGCTCGGGAGAGCCATATTCTTTTGCACAAGAGGTGGCCACACCCATCAAACCCAATAAGGCTGCCAGCAGCCAATGCTTGGTTCTGAGGAACCTTATCTTCATGGATTTATTTGTTCTCCAGTTCGATCCGGAGCTCTTTGTTGAAGGTGCCCTGGTTCCATCCGCCGGCATTGGTGCGGTCGACATCCGCGGGGGTAACCTCAACCTCGATCAAGCGGTCCTTGAGCGAGCCGTTGTCCGTACCGTCGACATCGCGGACCAGCAGGCGCACGCGCTCCTGCGGGGTGGAGGTGTTCTGTACGACGAAGCGGCCCTTGCGGTCGGTGGTGGCGGCGGTGCTCTCGAGGAACTCCTTGACGCGTTCGGGATCGCCCTGCAGTTCGGTGCCCTGCAGCTCCATACCGCGCTCGAGCATGTTCACCTTGATGCCGCGTACGGGCTTGCCGGCGGCGTCGGTGATCTTGCCGTAGACCTGGAAATTCATAGTCGGGACGCCGTACATGAGGCGCACCTCGCCGCGGTCGCGCACCTCGATGGATTCGGATTCGGGTTCGGTTTGCGCCGCTTTCTTGTGGCACTGGCAGCCGGAAAGGCCCAAAGCGCCCATCACGGAGACGAGCAGCCAGTTTTTCAGTTTGAGGAATTTCACTTTCATAACATATATAATAACGCGCGTATATACTTTTTATTGTGTTCGGCAGGGCATAAAAAAAGCTGGCCTTTGGGGCCAGCTTTTCGTCTGTCTAACCAAGAATCTTATTTTTTCTTCTTGGGGGCCTTCTTGGCAACGAGGAGGTTGCTGCCGGCTTTGAACTTGGCGACCTTCTTGGCGGGGACCTTCACGGTGGCGCCGGTCTGCGGGTTCTTGGCGGTGCGGGCCTTGCGGGTGGCGACGCTGAAGGTGCCGAAGCCAATGAGGGTGACTTTCTCGCCTTTGTTCAGCTTCTCCTGGATGGCGGCGAAGGTGGCGTTCATGGCCTCTTTGGCGGCCACTTTGGTCATGCCGGTCTTGGCGGCGATGGCGTTAACAAGTTCGGTTTTGTTCATAGTGATAATGTTTGAGGGTTAATAATTATGTTTTTTGATCCTTTTTTGTTCCTATCAAATTCTGCTGCAAATGTATACATTTTTTCTCAATACGCAATGAAAAAATTTTACTTTTTTTTCACTTTTTTTAACATCGTTTTGTTATAATGCTAATTTCCAGCCGTTTAAAGAATTGCCTCGAAGGAAATCTTCGACGTTATTTTTTCTTTTTCCGCTCATTTGCAGGGTGATAATCCTCACAAAACCATCGGCAGTTGCGACTTTTATCACCTTTTTTCCGTCGCAAATCAGCGTTCCGGGGCTTGTTTTCTCGGCTTTTTCAAGGGATACCTCGAACACTTTGAACAGAACCTCTTCGCCGTCGGGGTTGACGAGTGTCATGGTGGCGGCGGGGTAGGGGGCGAGCCCGCGCACGTGGCGGTCCACTTCGTCGCAGGTGCGGGTGAAGTCGATGCGGCAGTCGTCCTTGAATATCTTCGGAGCCGGACAGGGGCCGCCCTGCTGGGGTTGCGGCGTGAGGGTTCCGGCTTGAAGGCCGTCGAGGGTGCGCACCACAAGGGTGCGGCCCATAGCTGCCAGGCGGTCGTGGAGGCTTCCGGCGGTCTCGTCGGCGGCAATGGGAGTGCGCTCCTGCAGGAGAATGGCTCCTTCGTCGATCTTGTGGTTGAGCAGGAAGGTAGTGACGCCGGTCTCCCGCTCGCCCTGCATGATGGCCCAGTTGATGGGGGCGGCGCCACGGAAACGCGGAAGCAGCGAGGCATGCAGGTTGAAAGTGCCCAGGCGGGGCATAGCCCATACCGCTTCGGGCAGCATGCGGAAGGCCACCACCACGAAGCAGTCGACGTTATATGAAGCCAGGGTGGCCAGAAATTCGGGGTCGCGGAGTTTTTCGGGCTGCAGGAGCGGCAGGTTGTGTTCCAGCGCGTAATCCTTCACGGCGCTGAAGATAACCTTCTGCCCGCGGCCTGCCTGCCGGTCGGGAACGGTGACTACGGCGGCCACCTCGTGGCGGCTTTGCATTATCGCATCGAGGCTTTCGACGGCGAAATCGGGAGTGCCGAAATATATTATTCTCATAGACTGTTCTGGTAGGCTATCATCTTAAGGGCCGTAACGGCACCTTCAACGCCCTTGTTGCCATGGCGGCCGCCGGCGCGGTCGAGGGCTTGCTGCATATTGTCGGTGGTGAGCACGCTGAATATCACGGGGCGGTTGTGCTTTATGGCCACGTTGGTGAGCCCTTGCGATACAGCCTGGCAGATGAACTCGAAGTGGCGCGTTTCGCCTTGGATTACGCAGCCGATGCAGATGACGGCGTCGACGGTGGTGCGGTCGAGCATCATGTCGGCCGCCGAACTGAGCTCGAACGTGCCAGGTACACGGCGGACAAGGATGTTTCCGGCGTCCACGCCGTGTTGCCGGAGGGTGTCGACGGCTCCGTCGAGCATGGCGTTGGTGATTTCAGGATTCCATTCGGCGGCGATGATACCGATATTATATTTGCTGCCATCGGGGATGGCGGCAGGGTCGAATTCCGAGAGATTGGTCTTTTTCATTTATATTAAAAGTCGTTGGGGTTTATCGCGGCGGCCTGGTTTTTGGGGCGTCGGCGGGTTTCGGCCACGCTCGATTGGTCGGCTTTGTAGTCGAGCCCTTCGCCGCGACGGGGTTTTGTGATGCCGAAATAGCTCTTGTCGAGGTGCAGCCGGCGTGTGCGGAGACCGTAGGTTTCGAAGTCAAGAATCCATTCCGGGTCGAATGTCTGGTATAGGAAGCGGCATTCGAAATGCAGATGAGGACCGGTGCTGTTGCCCGTACTGCCGCCGAGGCCTATCACTTCGCCGGCGGAGACCTCCTGCTGCGGCTTGACGTTGATTCTCGAAAGGTGGCCGTAGAGGGTCTCCAGGCCGTTGGCGTGGCGCACCACGACGCAGTTGCCATAGCCGCCCATACGTCCCGCTACACGCACCGTGCCGCTGAAAGCGGCATGCACGGGGTCGCCGGTGCGCAGGCCGATATCCACTCCGTGGTGGCCCCGGTTCCAGCGCCATCCGTAGTTGCTGGTTTTGCGGCTTCTTACGGGGAAGCAGAATTCGGCGCTATCGTGGATGAGCATAAGGTTTATCTCGTCGGGCAATGTGGCCACGTTGGTGCGGCCCATCGGGTTTACGCGGTGTGCGGGGAAGTCGGTGTACCACAGCGGTACCAGATATTCGGGCACCTGTACCGGTGCGGGAGTTTCTTTCTCAGGCTTGGCATCCTCGGCTTTCGGGGCCTTCTTGACCGGTGCTTTTACCTCTTTGGGCGCTTTTTTCGCGGGTGCTTTGACTGCTTTCGCTGGACGCGAAGCTTCGAGGCGTGCATGGATGATCGAGTCGTAGTACGACATCTGGGCCGAGGCGTTGCACCCCCATAGCAGGAGCAGTATCAGCACCAGCCGGCGCAGGCGGGCCACGGGGAAACCCAGCTGCTCGCGGTATTTGGCCACGGTGCGGCGTGCGATCGGCAGTCCCTGGGTTGAAAGCAGCTTGGTGAGCTCTTCGTCGGAGAGCGGTTTATGCTTGTCCTCGGCGTTTATGGCGTCGGCAAGCCGCTTTTTTATACTTTCGACTGACACTTCGCCATCGTCGGTGGCCATTCCTTTCGAGAAGCAGTCTTTGAGGGGGATGGTGCCGAAGTCGGTCTGCAGGTATTTGCTGTTGGCCATACGCGACACGGTCGAGATGTCGAGCCCTGTGGCTTCGGCCACTTCGCGCTGGCGCATTGGCTGCATCAGGTCGGCGTTGCCGGTAAGCAGGAACTGGCGCTGGTGCTTGACGATATAGCGCATCACGCGCACCATCGTCTCGTGGCGTTGCTGCAGAAGGTCGATGAATTCCTGGGCGGCACCCTGTTTCGTGCGCAGGAACTTCAGCGTTTCGCGGTCGCCGCCGGTCTTCTCCATGGCAGCGAGCATGTCGGTGTAGTAGGTGTTGAGGCTCAGCCGCGGAAGACCTCCGTCGTTGATGAAGAAGCTGAGCTGTCCGTCGTGCTGGGTGAGGACGATATCGGGCGTTACGTAGGCGGCCGCCGACTGGCTTTCAGCATCCGATGAGCCCGGTTTCGGGTTGAGGTGACGGATGACTTCGGCAGCCTCGTCGAACTGCTCGTCCTCGATGTCGAGCGCCGTGGTGATGCGGTCGTAGCGGTGGGCGGCGAAGTCGTCGAAGTGGTTCCTCACTATCTCGGTGGCGGTACGCACCTCGACCGACGGTTCCATTCGTTCCAGCTGGAGCAGCAGGCACTCCTGCAGCGTGCGTGCGCCTATACCTGCAGGCTCCAATCCTTGGACGATATGCAGCGCCTCTTCGGCCTCGTCCTCGCTCACGTCAAGCCCCTGACGGAAGGCCATGTCGTTGGCCACCAGCGCGAGATCGCGGCCCAGATATCCTGCGTCGTCGAGCGTGCCGACGATTTCAGAGGCAATGGTGCGTTGACGGTCGGTGAGGTCGAGGATGGAAAGCTGCTCCATCAGGCGGTCGGTGAACGAGAGGCTGTCGGCCACCACGAATTCGCGGTGCACGGCGTTTGGGTCGGACTCCAGCCGTTCGCGGTAGTCGTAGGGCTCCTCTTCCTCGTCGCTGTCCCAGTCGGAGCGGTTGTCGGCTGCCGGCAGTTCCTCGACCGGCATTTCGGCTTCGAGCAGGGGGTTCTTCTCAACCTCCTCCTTTATGGCCTGCTCCAGATCGGTAACAGGCAATTGCAGCAGCCGCATCAACTGTATCTGTTGAGGCGAGAACCGCTGCTGCAATTGCTGTTTCTGGATCTGTTGCATTGAATCACAAGATGCCCTAGGATGTCCTAGGAAGTTGTGGGGGTTTATCTGACGATATCCATCTCCTCGATGAGGTTCTTGGCGCCAGCGTAGATGTCGATCACCCAGAGCATGTAGCGGCTGTCGAGGCAGATGCAGCGCTGCAGGTTCTCCTCGAAGTCGATGTCGCCGCTCATGGC
>ONYC01000038.1 GCA_900321975.1 uncultured Bacteroidales bacterium | reverse complement strand
TCAGTTGAAGTTCTCTTGCCATAGTATTCCTCTTTTCTTTGTTTTAGATTTTTTTCTTGTAAACGGATATAACGCCGTCGGGGCACACCATGGCGCAGCTGGCGCAGCCGATGCAACTGTCGTTGACGGTGTGGGTGAAGTTATAACCCTTGCCGTTCACTTCTTTCGACAACTCGATGCACTTCATCGGGCAGACGGGTACGCAGACTCCGCAGCCTTTACAGTGCTCGGTATCGATAATGATTTGTCCTTTAAATGCCATAATTTTAATGTTATAAGATTAATATTTTTGTTTTAGTCTTCGAAATAACTGCCTGCAAAAATACAAAAAAATATTTACAAATTAAAAAAAATTTATTCACCCCCCAAAAAAGCACATCCATAAAACGCTGATTCTACGTATCAACTACCTATCAACTACCTATCAACTACCACCGTTCTTCGATAGTTCTTCGATTGTTCTTCGATCGTTCTTCGATTGTTCTTCGATTCGAATCGAAATACTATCGAAGAACGATCGAAGAACTATCGAAGAACGGCCGGACCTGATACGGAGGAAGGAGGGTTCGTGGGCGGTGTCGGGACGCTCCCGACCGGCGGTAACGGGAATTATTTTCTGTATTACGCGCGAGGATTTATTTTTTTTGCGTATCTTTGCAATCGTTATGTTAGACAAACTGGAAGCCATATACGCTCGTTATCAGGAGATTGAGAGCCAGATGAACGACCCGCAGGTTACTGCGGACATGAAACGCTATGTCAAGTTGAGCAAAGATTACAAGGATTTGCAGCCTGTAGTGAAAGCCTACCGCGACTACAAGGCGCTGCTCGACACCATCGCCGAATGCCGCGAGCTGCTCGACACCGAGAAGGACGCCGAGCTGCGCGAGATGGCCAAGGAGGAACTAGCCACCGCCACCGAGCGCCGCGAGAAGATGGAGGAGGATATCCGCATCCTGCTCATCCCCGCCGACCCGCAGGATTCGAAGAACGCCGTCGTCGAGATCCGCGGCGGCACGGGAGGCGACGAGGCATGCATTTTCGCCGGCGACCTCTTCCGCATGTACACCCGCTACTGCGAGAAGAAACATTGGAAGGTCGAGGTTACCGACTTCAACGAAGGCTCGTCGGGCGGCTACAAGGACATCACCTGCACCGTCACCGGCGAGGGAGTGTACGGCCTGCTGAAGTATGAAAGCGGCGTCCACCGCGTGCAGCGAGTGCCCGCCACCGAGACCCAGGGCCGCATCCACACCTCGGCTGCCGGCGTGGTGGTGCTGCCCGAAGCCGAGGAATTCGACGTCGAGCTGAACATGAACGACGTGCGAATCGACACCTTCTGCGCCAGCGGTCCGGGAGGCCAGTGTGTGAACACCACCTATTCGGCCGTCCGACTGACGCACATCCCCACCGGCATCGTGGTTTCGATGCAGGACCAGAAGTCGCAGATAAAGAACAAAGAGAAGGCCATAAGCATCCTCCGCACCCGCCTCTACGAACGGGAATACAACAAATACATGGAGGAACTCTCGTCGAAACGCAAGACGATGGTCGCCACCGGTGACCGTTCGGAAAAGGTCCGCACCTACAACTACCCCCAGAGCCGCGTCACCGACCACCGTATAGGCTGGAGCATGCACAACCTGCCCGCATTTATGGACGGCGACATCGAGGAGTGCATCGAAGCCCTCCAGTTGGCCGAGAACGCCGAGAAACTGAAGGCTTCGGTGGGTTGATCCTCAACTTTTGACCCAGAACAGATATGACGGTAGCGGCATTGGTATCGGGAGGAGTCGACAGCTCGGTGGCGGTACACCTGCTCAAGGAGCAGGGCATCACGCCCGACATCTTCTATATCCGCATCGGAATGGAGGACGAGGAGGGCTATATCGACTGCCCGGCCGAAGAGGACATCGAGATCACCCAATGGATCGCCCACCACTATGGCTGCCGCTTCGAGGAGGTGAACCTCCACAAAGAATACTGGGAAAACGTCGTATCCTACACCATCGAGAGCGTCCGCAAAGGGCTCACACCCAACCCCGACGTGATGTGCAACCGCCTTATCAAGTTCGGCGCCTTCGACGACCGTCGCGGACACGACTACGAACGCATAGCCACAGGCCACTACGCCACCACCGACATCGTGGGCGGCAACTCATTCCTGGCCACCGCGAAAGACCCCATAAAGGACCAAACCGACTTCCTCTCACAGCTGGAATACCGCCAGATACGGAAACTGATGTTCCCCATCGGCCACATGATGAAGAGCGAAGTGCGCACCATCGCCCACGAGGCCCACCTGCCCAGCGCCGACCGCAAGGACTCGCAGGGCATCTGCTTCCTGGGAAAGATAAACTATAACGACTTCCTGCGCCGCTATCTCGGCGAACGCGAAGGGAAGATTGTCGAGCTCGAAACCGGCAAGATACTGGGCTCCCACCGGGGCTACTGGTTCCACACCATAGGCCAGCGCAAAGGGCTCTACCTCAGCGGTGGCCCTTGGTTCGTGGTGCGGAAGGATATCGACAACAACGTGCTCTACGTCAGTCAGGGCTACGATCCAGCCGCCGCCCACGGACGCGAGATAACCCTCATGGGATTCCACCCGCTGGCACCCGTCGAACTGCCGCTTCCGATGGACGTCAAATTCAAGATACGCCACACGCCGGAGTTCCACCAGGGGCACCTCTCCCCCACCCCCGACGGGCTTGTGCGCCTCGAAAGCGACGAGCCAATCCAGGGTATCGCCGCCGGCCAATATGCCACCATCTACGACAACAACGCCCATCTGGTCATAGCATCCGGAATGATAATATGAAACGTCTTGTCCTTACAGCATTTATGGCAATCGCCAGCACTTTGGCTGCGCAATCCCTCTCGCCGCTCGACTACGGCTTGCGCGAGGCCACCACAGGTATCGAGCGCTACCAAGCCCTCTACAACACCCACGTCGAGGCCCTGAAACAAGGCCTGCCGGTGAGTTACGACAGCATCGACACCCTCGAGTTGGAGATGCCGGCCGAATGGAAAAGCATACCGCTGGGACGCTACACCGACTTTGGAGACTTGGTGCTTTACGTCACCAACCACGCCCACCATGGCGCCCTCTTCACTCTTACGCAAGGCGCCAAAGCCTTGGAAATGGACAAGATGCAGGTCGATGGCCTCGACTACCGCAACATTCCCGAACTGGCTGAAGGCTGGAAACTACTGGTACTCAACGACAAGAAACCCTGGACCGAACGTCGCGGCTTCGGATACATGCAGTATCGCAGCGACTTGATCGTGGTGCACGACGGACTGGGGCAGAACTCCCCGGTAATGCCCTGGGGCTCCGATTCAACCATTCTTAAAGCCTCCTATTACAACATCGACACCACTCAGAAGGTGTTCCGCAACATCACGATGCACCGCATGAAGGGTTGCACCTTCCGCACCACCCTCATCTCGGTCAGCGGCCAGTACAACGTGCTCATTGAGCATGCACGCGTC
>ONYC01000008.1 GCA_900321975.1 uncultured Bacteroidales bacterium | reverse complement strand
GCGGCTTTGGCGCTCGCCGAAATGGCACTGGGAGGTGTCGAACCAGGTGATGGGCGAGTCGATGGGCGACACAAGGCGGTCGGCCACAGAGGGGTCGGCGGTGAGGTGGCCGTGGTAGAACCAGCGGGAGGGGAACTCCATGATGGCGCGGTTCATACGGTACTGGGTGGTGAGGAGCGAGACGCAACGGGGCTTGGCATTGGCGACGCGCTGCATGAGGGTGCGGTCGAGTCCGCCACGGGCGGCTTGTATGCACTTGACGGTGGGCGGGAGCTGGCAGTGGTCGCCGCTGAAGATGACGCGGTCGGCCTTGAGGATGGCGGCCCAGCAGGCGGGTTCGAGGGCTTGGGCGGCCTCGTCGATGAAGAGGGTGGAGAAGCGACGGCGGTCGAGGATGCGATAGGCGGAGCCGATAAGGGTGCAGGAGATGACGCGTGCCTGGTTGAAGAGGTCTTGCTGGATGAGGAGCTCGAGCTGGGTGGCACGGTCGCGGAGCTTGGCAAGGCGGCTTTTGAGCGCGGGGGTGGCGGCGCCATGCGCCTCGCGCAGGGCGCGGCGGATGGACCACAGCTCGGAGTAGGCGGGGTGGTCGGCATAGCGGCGCTCGTAGCTGCAGTCGAGCATTTCGTTGCTCATACGCAAGGGGTTGCCGATGCGCAGGACGGGGACGCCACGGAGCGAGAGCTGCTGGCTGATCCAGTCGACGGCGGCATTGCTGGGGGCGCAGACGAGCACCTGGGTTTCGCGCTGGAGGGTTTCGATGATGGCTTCGACGAGGGTGGTGGTCTTGCCGGTGCCGGGAGGGCCGTGGACGATGGCCACCTCTTGCGCCTCGACGACCTGCTGAACGGCATCCTGCTGGCTGGGGTTGAGCCAGGGGAAGGAGAGTCGGGGCAGGGAGCGGAAGGCGGGTTGGAGTGGGCCTATGAGGGTGTCGCGCAGGCGGATGAAGCGCTCGTCGGTGCTGCGCATGGCGGCGGAGAGGGCGTCGAGCATGACGCGGTAGCTGGTGGTGTCGACACAGAGGCGCACGCCCAAGAGACGTGCCTCGGCATGGGCGCGGAGCGACTGCAGGGCCGAACGGGTGGGGAGGGCTACGGTGAGGGTGCCGACATCGGCCTGCTCGACATGGCACTGCATGGGCAGTTCGCGAAGGGAGCCGTCGTCGAGGAGGGAGAAGAAGGCGACGGTCTTGCCGGGCTCGAAATCGGAGTCGGTCTCGTCGTCGGAGACCTCGTAGGAGAGGGTCAGCACCAGTTGGTCGAGGGCGTTGTAGGAACTGTTGCCCAAGGTGACGGGGTAGCGGCAGTCGGGCTCGTGGACTTGGGTAGCGAAGTGGGTGGAGGCGAGGGTACGGGCGTGTGCCTCACGCTCGTAGTCCATCTCCATATGCAGCAGCTCGACCAGCCGTTGGAGGGAAGAAATGGGGTTGTTATTTTCCATAGTGCAAGAGAGATAACGAAGAAAGGGAAAAAATATTTTTCCGTTTTTTTTGTATTTATGGATAAAATGTGTATTTTTGCAAAACGCCATAGCATACGCGATACGTATGTAAGGGGCTGTATATTAATAAGTAATATAATTGTATTAATCCAAAAAATAAAGGAGTTTACACATGACAAAAGTAAAATCGCTAGCTGACCTCAAAGCTATGAGAGAGAAGCTTCAGTCGAATTTGGACATCCGCGAGAAAGCGGAGAATCCAGAGTCGCTTGTGCAAATCAAAGTCGCAATGGCAACATGCGGAATCGCCGCAGGAGCCAAGCAAGTAATGGAACACATGATGGCCAAGGCTGAAGAGCTCAAAATTCCCGCAGTATTCACCCAGACAGGTTGCATGGGCTACTGCCATGCCGAGCCCACGCTGGAAGTGCGCGTTCCGGGTAAGGATCCCATCGTTTTCGGTCATGTTGACAACGACCGCGCCGACGAAATTCTGACCAAATATGTGCAGAATGGCGAACTGGTTGAGGGCATCATCCCCGTCAATTACGAAACTATAGACAAGTAAACGAAGGAGGACTTACATATGGCAAAATACAAAATGCACGTTCTCATCTGTGGCGGTACTGGATGTAAGTCCAGCGACAGCCTGGATATTATCGAAAACTTCAAGAGTATACTGCAGGAGAAGGGAATGCAGGACGAGGTGCAGGTGATTAAGACCGGATGCTTCGGATTCTGCGAGAAGGGCCCCATCGTTAAGATTATGCCCGACAACACCTTCTACACCCAGGTGAAGCCCGACGACGTACGCCGTATCGTGGACGAGCACCTGATCAAGGGTCGTAAGGTTCCCGAGCTGCTGTATATGAACCCTGAGAACAAGGAGCATGTGTCAGACTCGAAACACATGGATTTCTATAAGAAGCAGATCCGTATTGCCCTGCGCAACTGCGGTTTTGTGGATCCCGAGAATATCGAAGAGTGCATCTCGCGTGGCGGTTACGAAGGTTTGGCCAAGTGCTTGACCGAGATGACCCCCGAGCAGGTGATTGCCGAGGTGAAGGCTTCGGGTCTTCGTGGTCGTGGCGGCGCCGGCTTCCCCACCGGTTTGAAGTGGGAGCTCTGCGCAAAGAACAAGGCCGACCAGAAGTATGTCATCTGCAACGCTGACGAGGGCGACCCCGGCGCATTCATGGACCGTTCGATCTTGGAAGGTGACCCCAACAGCATCGTCGAGGCTATGGCCATCTGCGGTTATGCCATCGGCGCCAGCAAGGGTTTGGTGTACATCCGTGCCGAGTATCCTCTGGCTATCGACCGTCTGAAGATTGCCATCAACCAGGCTCGCGAATACGGCCTGCTGGGTGAAGACATCCTCGGAACTGGTTTCAACTTCGATATCGAACTCCGCTACGGTGCCGGCGCATTCGTCTGCGGTGAGGAGACCGCCCTTATCCACTCGATGGAAGGCCAGCGCGGCGAGCCCACGCTGAAACCCCCATTCCCCGCTGTGAGCGGCTACATGGGCAAGCCCTCGAACGTGAACAACGTGGAGACCTTTGCCAACGTGCCCGTGATTATCACCAAGGGTGCTGAGTGGTTCAACAAAATCGGTACCGAGAAATCCAAAGGTACCAAGGTCTTTGCTCTTGCCGG
>ONYC01000064.1 GCA_900321975.1 uncultured Bacteroidales bacterium | reverse complement strand
TGCGACGGTGCCCGTGGTGGTCAGAGAGCTGATACTTTGGACGGTGGCAAGCCTTATGGAGTTTTCGATGTCAAGTCCGTTGCCGATATGCAATGCTATGGTGGTGGCAATCACAGCCAGAAGGCAGAGCAGCAGATAGAATGTTACCTGGTCAAGTTTGTGGCCGATTTTTCTCCAGCGGAATGTAAGGAAAAGATAAAGTAGAGAGAAGTTGACTCCGCTAAGCAGCATGGCGGCAGCCAGCAGGTACTGCTGGAGGGCTGTATACGAGGCGATTCCGTCGCTGGCCACCGAAAAACCGCCCGACGAGATATTCGTGAAAGTGAGGCATACGGCATCCCAGATCTGCATCCCGCTGAGCCGAAGGGCGACGATGAATATCAGTGTCAGAGCCAGATATATTGCCAATGTGCGGCGCACGGTTACAGACGTTTTGACGGCGGTCTTCCCGGTGTTGTCGGCCCCCGAGGCTTCGGCTGTGTAGAGGGCGTAGCGGTTGATACCCAAACGCGGTGTGATGGCCAGAACCAAAAGGACTATTCCGAATCCGCCAAACCATTGCAGCATAGAGCGCCATAGCAGTATTGATGCCGGCAGTGCCGCCACATCGGCAAATATCGTGGCACCGGTGGTGGTGATGCCTGACATCGATTCGAACAGCGCCAATGTGAAGCTGTCGGTCGCGTTGGCGGCCAGGAATGGAAGGGTCCCGAAAAGGGTGAGTACCAGCCAAAGGATGGTCACCAGCAGGTAAGACATCCGGCGGTCTTCGATCTTGCGGTAATGGCCGAAAACCAATCGCAGTATGGTGCCGACCACGAGGGTGAGTCCGGAGCAGGCAGCCACCGCGACAGCGGTTCCGTCGTTGAAATGAAGTGCAGGCACAAGGCAGAGCGCCATAAGCCCGCCTTCGGCAATCAGCATGATTCCGATGAAGCGCAGTACTGCTTTTATGTCGTTGCTTTTCATCGTTTTCTCCAATAGGCGGGTGTGAATATTGCTATGATTGCGAAAATCTCAAGGCGTCCGGCCAGCATAAGCACTATGAGCGTCCATTTCGAGAGGACGGGAAGTGCCGTATAGTCGAGCGAAGCCCCCAGCGAATTGATAAGCGGCGAAGGACCGAGATTCGATATGTTTGCCGCCGCCAGACAGAAGGCTTCTGGAATATTGCTTCCTCCGATGGTGAGCAGGAATGCGCCACCGATTATGAAGCAGATAAATAGGAACATAAACCCGAATATCTTGTTTGCGTATTCGCCGGCTACGGTCTTATGGTCGATTTTTATCGAAATCACTGCGTTGGGGTGGAGCATGCGGGTGAAATAGTTGCGGATATATCGGGTAATGGTCATTATTCTCCGCAACTTGAGTCCGCCTCCGGTCGAACCGGCCATCGCTCCGCAGAGAATCAGGAGAAATGTTACCGAAGCACCCAGCGGCGAGTTGCACAGGTCGGTAGGCTGGTAGAATCCGCATGTGCTTATTGTCGAGGCGATATGGAATGTGGAGTCGCGCAGAGCCTGGAGAAATCCCATTCCGCCAGTGGTGCCTCCCAGGGTGCAGAGTCCGACGGCAATGGCAAATACCACCAGATAGACAACAAACTCCTCGCTGTATCGCAAGCGGCGCCAGTGGAATGTAGAGACGTTATAGATGAGCGCCACGTTCACACCGCTCAGGAACATAAAGAAGGTGAGGATTCCTAAAGTAAGGTCCGAGTAGCCAACCAGTCCGCCGCCGCCAGTCATGAAGCCGCCGGTCGACACGGTGCTCAGCGCCAGGCAGAGCGAGTCAAGTATGGGGTTGCCGGCGGCGATGAGCAGCGCGATGAGCAGCAGGGTGATAAATGTGTATATCCGCCACATGCGGCTCACCGACACGGCAATCTTGGGGTGCAGTTTCCGCTGCTGGGTACCGGAGAATTCGGCGTCGTAGAGCTGGATCGATCCTTCGCGGAGGCGGCGGCTGAAAGCGACCACGAAAAGAACCAACCCCAGTCCTCCGATCCATTGTGTGATGGCCCGCCAGAGGAGTATCCCTGCCTGGCAGTTCTGCGGGTTTGCCACCACAGACGAACCAGTGGTGGTGAAGCCGCTGAACGATTCGAATATGGCGTCGGTGATGTCGCCCAGTGTTCCGGATAGGAGGTATGGCAACGAGCCGAACAGTGGGACCGTGAGCCATATTACTGCCGTGATCCAGAAACTTTCGTGTTCGCGCAGCTGGTACACCGCCCTCCGCCCTATCAGGCACCGCATCACCAGTCCTGCGACGGCCATCACCACGGCAGAAAGCAGCAAGGGGTATTGGGCGCCGTCGCCAGTAATAACCGACACCGCCACCGGCAGCAGCATTGCTGCGGCCAGCACCAGGAGCATTGTGCCCGTAAGGCGGGATATGAGTCGGTAGTTGAAGAACATGCGTTCGGGTTTCTAGTCGAACAGACGTGCCACTGCGGTCATTGCTTTCGGGAGGGTGAAGACAACCACCTTGTCGCCTTGTTTCAGCTGGAGGTCGCGGCTGGGAAGGAAAGTCTCGCGTCCGCGTATCACGCCTCCTATGGTGGCTCCTTGTGGCATAGGCAGCTCGCCCAGTGTGTGCCGTGTGGCTGGGGCCCATTTGCCCACCATCAGCTCGAGCACCTCGGCGTTCGTGCCTGAAAGCCACTTCGAGCTCACGGCGTCGCCCTTTACGATAAAGCGTGAAATATAGCTGGCGGTAATCAGTTTCTTGTTGATAATCGTGTCGATTCCGATATCCTGCGAGAGCGATATGAAACCGGTGTTCTCCACTAGCGCTATCGTGCGTCTTACGCCCAGTTTCTTGGCGTGCAGGCAGGTAAGCACGTTGGTCTCGGACGAGTTGGTGACGCCGATAAATGCGTCGGCCTGCTGTAGGCCCTCCTCCTTCAGGAGTTCGATGTCGGTGGCGTCGCCGTTGATGATAAGAGTATTGTCCAGC
Source organism: uncultured Bacteroidales bacterium (assembly GCA_900321975.1). GTDB lineage: Bacteria > Bacteroidota > Bacteroidia > Bacteroidales > P3 > Colimorpha. Next base: position 9,068 of record ONYC01000064.1, on the reverse strand, counting down.
TGGGTCGAAAGATCTTCGGCGCGGTCGCGGTCTTCCTCGATTAGGGTGATTTTCATCCTGTCGCCGAGGGTCATGGCAGCATAGCGTCCGATGCGGCCGCCGCCCGCCATCATCACCCTTCGAATGCTCACAGCCTCCTTGCCGGCCACGCGGTTCACCGTCTCGAGCTGGTTGGCCCGCCCGATGATATATGCCAGATCGCCTTGTTGGAACACCGTGTCGCTGTGGGGAATGATGGTCTCGCCTCCACGCATCACCGCCACCACCCTCACCTGCAGTTCACGGTACATCTCCGTAAGCTCCTTTACACAGTGGTTCACCACTGGGCTTTCAGCCTCGAGCCGGATGACATACATTGTGAGCAGTCCGCCGCTGAAATCGAAAAATTCGGTGGCCACCGTGTTGTTCAGCAGGTTGGTGATTTCCTTGGCGGCAATCCTTTCGGGGCACACCATCTCGTCTACGCCCAGCTCGCGAAGCATCTCGCGGTGCTTTGGGGCTAGCAGTTCGGCATTGGTGATGCGGGCCACCGTCTTCCGGGCCTTCAGCCGTTTGGCGAGGATGGCGCTCATCAGGTTGATGCTCTCGTCGTGGAGCACCGCCAGAAAGAGGTCGCATCCCTCCACGCCGGCATCCTTGAGTACCTGCGGCGAGGTGCTGCTCCCCGTGATGGTCATAAGGTCGGTCTCGCTCTCCAGGCGTTTCAGCAGCTCGCTGTGAGGGTCAACCACCGTAATGTTGCAGTCCAGTTCGGTCAGCGACTTGGCCAGGTGGAACCCCACCTCACCGTCGCCTGCTATTATAATATTCATAGATTGCTATCGATTGCTTCTTTTTTTCGGGGTGCAAAAATACAAACTTTTTCACTAATGGCGACAAATATTTTTCCTCCCAGCCAACAATAAAACATAGAGGACCGCGTTAAAGTGGCGATAAAACCCTTTACCGGCGATGCTGACAGACAAATTCGAATGGGTGGCCGTGATGACCAATCCTCAGGCCGAGCGGAAGGCGGCGAAAGCCCTCGGCGACCTCGGCCTCGAGGTCTACCTTCCCATACTTTGTGGGCACGACCGTCGCCACAAAGGTGCCGATGGGATGGAAAAGCCTATGTTCCCCGGCTATCTCTTCGTCAAGATCAACAACCGTCTCATCTACGACACCCGCACCGCCCGCGGGGTCTTCGGTATCGTAACCAGTGACCACAGCGCCTGCGTAGTGCCCCAACGCGACATTGATAACGTGCGTGCCTTCGAAGCCACGCAGCGCAAAGTCTTCGTCCACGACACCAGCGCCTTGGTCAAAGGGGCCATGGCCACCATCACTGCCGGCGAGTTCGCCGGCATGCAGGGCCGCCTCATCCGGGGGTGCAAAGACGGCAACTTTGCTGTCTGCATCGAAGTGATGCACCTCTCGCTGGTCGTGCACGTCCGCCGCGACGAACTCCGTCCTGCCGACCCCGCTTCCCAACCCGACGGAATCCGGGCAAAATAAAAATTAATTCCCCATCAAAAAAATATTTCGTATCTTTGCACCATCAAAACCGATTGTAAAGATGAAGAAAGCACTCCTCTTATCAGCTCTGCTGGTGGGTGTTGCGCTCAGCGCCGCAGCCCAGCACCACGCCCTGCCCGACAAATATGCCGGCAGCAGCACTATCACCCTTTTCGACTCCACAGGAGTCTATATGGAAGAATCCGGTCTCAGCCATGTGCTCAGCCACAAGTGCATACGCATGAATTCCTTCGAAGGATGCGCCCGGTGGAGCACCGTGAAAATAGACTACGACCCCCTGTCAGCATACTGCGAGATCAACGGTGTTGTGGTCAACCGTGCCGCCGGTGGAAGCGACACCTTGGTATGGCCCGGCCGCGAAGGCAACCTGCCGGTCTATGACTATGTGGCCCCGGCGCGTATGATTTACTGGGGTGCCAGTCAGAAAATGGTTGAAGTGGGCCGCCTGGAACTTGGCGACGAGCTGGAAATATGGACCTATAAGAAGGGCTATACTTACGCTCTGCTTGCTGACGACCATTCGCTCAATGGCACCTTCGCAGCATTGCCCGACGACGATGCACGCTATGTGCCGCCGATGCGCGGCCATTTTTATGACATAGTCCCCTTCTGGAGCGACCAGCCGGTGCTGAGCAAGGTCTACCAGCTCAATATCCTCGACTCCAAACATCTCCAGTACAAAGTCTATAATGGCGATGTCAGCGTGAGCCGTGGCGCTGCCGATGAGGAGGGGCGCACGCTCTATACCTTCGCCAAGGACAATATCATGCCCCTCAAGCGGGAGCCACGTGCATGGGCCGACAACGATATCCAATGCAAACTCCTGCTCTCGACCAGCCCAGACTGGCAGGCCAAGAGCCGCTGGTTCTTCGGTGTGAACGAGGACTACGGTTCGTTCGTTCCCACCCCCGCCGTGCAGAAAAAGGTGAACGAGCTCCTGCGTGGTGCCACGGACGAGATGGATTCCATCGGCCGTCTGACCCACTGGGTGGCCGACAATATCCGCTATGCCGGTATCTCGATGGGAACCGGCGAGGGCTTCACCCTCCACAACGCCGAGATGAACTATACCGACCGTTGCGGTGTGTGTAAAGACAAGGCTTCCACTCTTATTTCATTCCTCCGAGCAGCTGGCTTTAAGGCTTATGCTGCAATGACTATGGCCGGCGAGCGCATCGACCGTATACCGGCCGACCAGTTCAACCATTCGGTCTGTGCCGTCCAGCGCCGCAACGGCGAATTCCTGATGCTCGACCCCACCTGGGTGCCCAATGTCCGTGAACTCTGGAGCTCGGCCGAGCAGCAGCAGGGCTACCTTATCGGTACTGCCGAAGGGTGCGACCTTATGGAAACCCCAGTCTCGCCTGCCGAAAACCATTATATCCGTATCGTCGGCAACGGCGCCATCGACAATGCCGGCACTCTGACCGGCACCATCACCGTTACCGCCGAAGGCCAGAGCGACGCTTCGGTGCGCGGTGTCTTCTCCGCCCGCCAGAGCGAATGGCGGCAGAACCTCGAGATGGAATTGCTGAAGATAGCCCCTGCAGCCAAGATAACCGATATCAAATACACCGATCCCGACCGTTACCTCGAACAGCCGGTCTCTATCACCTATACATACGTGATTCCCAACTACGCTGTTGTCGGCAAGGATGTTGTCAAGTTCATCCCCCTCAGCGCCCGCGGATTCTACCGTCGTGCTATGGGCCACCTCTCGTTTGATCTGACCCCCGAAACCCGTACCCAGCCCTTCAGCGACCGTTGCTCGCGGCTGGTCGACATCCGCGAGACAGTCTTACTGCCCTTCGCTCCCGCCAAGCTGCACTATCCGATGGTCGACGGACTGGCCAATCCTGTGGCCTCCTTCGGTTGCGGGATTCAGCTTGACGGAGCCAAGCTTACCTTCGGCGAGCAGGCTGTGTTCAGCAAACGCCGCTATGAAGCCGAGGACTGGCCCGCTTTCCGTGCCGCCGCCCTCAGCCAGCGCAAGATGGGCGAAACGCCGATTGTTCTTACTAAGTAGATAAGTAGATAAGTAGATAAGAAGTTAAGTAGGTAAGTAGATAAGTAGGTAAGAAGTTTTTTACTATTATTTTAAATATGCTTAAAGCCTGCAAGCAGGCAGAAGTAGATAAGACATCAGAATTATGAAAAAGATATTTATCATAGCAGCTCTGCTTTCAATTATCGGTCTCCCGACCTCGATGTGCTCGGCCCAAGATGCCGTCTATAAGCTTTTGCGTTATGAGTGGACGCTCAACGCAGATGGCTCGAGCGACTACCATTACCGCCACGAGGTGCAGATACTCCGCAACCGTGCCCTCACCGCCTACGCCGACAAGGGTGAAACCTTTGTGGTCTACAATCCCGACCTCGAGCAACTGACCATCAACGAGGTGTACACCATCCAGAAGAACGGCACCCGTATCGATATGCCTCAGAATGCTTTCATTTACCAGCTTCCGTCGGAGTGTGCCGACTGCGGCCGCTTCAACCACGTCCGCGAGCTGGCAATGGTCCATACTGGTATGGAACTGGGTTGCACTATAGTGGTTGACTACACCATACATCGTAAGTATAATCTTCTCCACGAGAGTATTCCGCTGCAGCGCGAGTGCCCAGTGGAAAAGCTAGAGGTAGTGGTGAACAACAACACCGATGTGAACGTAAAAACCGATATCGACGGACAGCAGTACCTGCCCAAGTTCGACCGTAATTCCCTTGTTGCTGTGCAGGAAGGTAGCCGACAGTGGACGACAACTTTAAGTCTCAACGATATGCCGCAGGCTCCCCGCGAGCCCTATATGCCTGCAGACATAGTGCCCACGCTCCGCATTTATAACAGCGTTCCTGAGTATACTCCCGCTTTCGACCAGGAGGGATTCAGCGGTGCGCGCAATGTGATGGGACAGGTGATGAACACGCGTGGAAAAGAGAATATTGTCCGTGCTCGCGATTATGTGGTCGACAATATCCACCTCAACGATATCCATCCGTCGCATTTCGGCTATCGCCACGCCACTGCCGAGCAAGTGTGGAACACTGGCTGCGGCATGGCAGTAGACAAGGCGGTCCTGCTTGCGGCCATCCTCAATGACGAAGGCTACCGGGCCGCCGTTGCCGGCAGCGATGCCGACGAGGTGGCTGTCTGGATCGATACTCTCGAATACCGCCTCTCGGTTCGCGACAAATCGCCGATGAGCCTCTACGGCAAAGCCCGCGACGAGGTCCGCACCCTCAACGTCAACGGAACATTCGATGCTGTGCTCGACACCCTTGAAGACGGCTTCTTCAGCTTCCCGATACCTTTCCTCATCATCCAGGGCGAGCGCGATCCTTGGATCCGTGCCTCGCAGCTTCCTCTCGTCCGCACCACACCGCTCCAGGCTTCGGCTTGCGATGTCAAATCCAACGTCACCTACATACTGCCCAAAGGGGTGAAGATGGTGGGCGGCAAAATCAGCCAGAAACTCGCCTTCGACGGTCTTGGAAGTGTGGAATTCACAGTCAAGCAGAGTGGTAACAAACTCCGCATCGTGCGCAACCTGAAGGTGGAAAAGAGCCTTATCCCGGTCGAAGACTATGCCAACTACCGCCAGCTGATGGTGGTGTGGCAGAGTGTCGACGATGTTCTCTTACGCGCCAAGTAGGCGCAGCTACTCGTAGCAGGCAAGAATAGGCCCGTCGCCCTCGATAATGAGGGCGGCGGGCATTTTTATTTTCTTCACCTTCGGAGGTATTCCGATGCATATGCCGCCCATCCCGCGTCCACTGATAAGGGTGCGGCCCGTTTGCGGGTCGTAGCCGTCGGGTATGCGGTTATGGCTTACAAACGTGTGCGTGGCGTCAAGCCCGGCGGTAATCGAGAGGTAGGTGTATTCTCCCAGATAGTAGCGCAGACCCGTCTCGAATCCGATATTCAAGCCGTGCCGTGTGCCTTCCAGCGCCACTTTCGCCATGTGGTTGTTGATGATGCTGAAGCCGGTGGTCACGCCGCCAAACAGCTCCAGCCTCGGCGAAACCATCGCCGAGCGCCGGTAGAGCAGCGAAATGTCGTGAATATCGGCTGATTCGCCCAATGCCAGAGCCGAGGTTCGCACGCTGGTAAGCCGGTAGCGCAGCCCGAATTCGTTGTTGTTCTTCCTGATACCCAAAGTGAGCGAAAGGGTGGGGGCGGTGTAGGTGTCCTTGGCGTCTTCAATCAGCGAGAGTGGCGAATAGTTGTAATAACGGGCCAGACCGGCCGAAGTCTCGATGGTGAAATGATACTTATCGTCCTGTGCTGCAATGTTCAAGGCCGTTGCGACGGCCACGATGAGCAAGATGTATTGTTTCATAAGCTGAGCAATGTTCTATACTATAATGTCGCAAAACAATGCAAAATCTTACACCGCCGACAAAATATTTTTTTCAGAGCCTCGTTTAAGTAATAAAAATTAACCACATGCTACAGTTTATCCTATTGCAGGCACAGGCCCCACAAGCTTCCGGCAGCACCCTGATGTGGGTGGTGTTTATCGCATTGACAGTCATCTCGATGATTGTCAGCAAGAATGTTGAGCGCAAGTTCAAGAAATATGAAGGCATCCGCACCGAGGGCGGCATGACTGGCCGCGAGGTGGCCGAGCGCATGCTTGCCGACCACGACATCCATAACGTGCAGATTCAGATGGTACAGGGCACCCTGACCGACCATTACAATCCCGTAAACCTCACCCTCAACCTGAGTCCAGCCGTCTACAACGGCACCAGTGTCGCCGCCGCCGCGGTGGCCGCCCACGAATGTGGCCATGCCGTGCAGCATGCCGTGGGTTACAGTTGGTTGGGGCTTCGCACCGCCTTGGTGCCGATAGTCAACTTCTCGAGCAAGTTTGTCTCGTGGATTCTGCTGGCAGGTCTGCTGCTGGTGCGCATCTTTCCCGGCCTGTTGCTGGTTGGTATCGGCCTGTTTGCCATGAGCACCCTCTTCTCGGTGGTGACCCTTCCGGTCGAGATCAATGCTTCGTCGCGTGCCCTGAAATGGATCCGTCAGCGCGAGATTACCAGCCGCGACACCCACCGATATGCCGAAAGCGCCCTGCGTTCGGCTGCCTATACCTATGTGATGGCCGCTCTCACGTCGTTGGCGACCCTTGCCTACTACGTGATGATCTATCTCAATCGCCGCTGACGGTCACCATCTCGCCGTGGCGGCGGATATGTTCGGCCAGCTCGCGGTAGAAGCGGTGGCGGCTGAGGGTGGTGACGTTCCCGATGATTATCAGTTTCATGCGTGCACGTGTGATGGCAACGTTCATGCGCCGTAGGTCGCGCAGGAAGCCGATGTTGCCGTCGGCATTGTCGCGCACGAGGCTTATTACTATGACATCGCGTTCCTGACCCTGGAAGCCGTCGACGGTGCCGACGCTGATATGGCGGCGCAGGCGGCGGAAGTAGTGCTGCAGGCGCAGCAGACGCCGAATGAGGCGTGCCTGGCCGCGATAGGGGGTTATGATGCCAAAATCGATACGCTCGTTCTCGATTCGCTGGGGCGAAATCATGTCGATATAGTCACGAAGGGTGTGTATCACAAGCTTCGCTTCCTCGCTGTTGCTGAGGCTCATACCGCGTCCCTGCCGCTCTTCGGCGGCCAATGCCGAGGTGTCAAGCCACATCAGCGGGGTGTCGAGCGGGCTCACCTGCCGATCGGCGGCTTCGGGGGCGGCCTGCAACTTGCCACCGTAGAACCAGCGAGAGGGGAACGACATGATGTCGCGGTTCATACGATACTGGGTTGTAAGCAGTTCGACGCATTGGGGCCATCTGCCGACAAGCTTCTCTATCAGGGTTTCGGCCAGGCCGCCGCGTGTAGCCGCGAGGCTTTTCACCGTGGGCGGAAGCTGCTGGTGGTCGCCGCCCATCACCACGCGGTCGGCTTTGAGTATGGCGGCCCAGCAGGCCGGCTCGAGGGCTTGCGCGGCCTCGTCGATGAAGAGGGTCGAGAAGCGGCGCCGTTCCATGATGCGGTAGGCGCTGCCTACGAGGGTGCAACTGACCACCCTCGCCTGGGCGAAGAGGTCGTTGTCTATCTTGATTTCCAGCTCGGTAGCGCGGCTTTGGAGTTTCTGGCGGCGCACCTCGCCGGGCGATGAGCGCAGCTCCTTGCGGATGCTCCAGAGTTCGTGGTAGTCGGGATGGGCGGCATAGCGGCGCTCGTAGCTGCAATCGAGCATCTCGTCGCTCATTCTCAAAGGGTTGCCCACGCGCAGCACGTGTACGCTGCGGCGCATCAACTGCTCGCTTATCCAGTCGACGGCGGCGTTCGACGGGGCGCATACAAGCACTTGGGTTTCGCGCTGGAGGGTTTCGATGATGGCTTCGACCAGGGTTGTGGTCTTGCCAGTTCCCGGGGGGCCGTGCACTATGGCCACCTCGCCGGCCTCGACCACACGCTGGATGGCGTGCTGCTGGCTTTGGTTGAGCCAGGGGAACGAGAGGGTGGGGAGGTGGTGGAAGGTGGGATTGGCGTTGCCGAGAATCACGTCGCGCAGGTGTATGAACCGTTCGCGCTCGCTCCGCTCGGATTCGCGCAAAGCGCTGTCCATCACACGGAACGAGGTGTTGTCGACCCCCAATTGCACCCCGACAAGGTGGTGCGCCGCAAGGTCGGCGATGCTTTGCAGGGCCGACTTGCCCGGAAGGCTCACCACCATCCGGCCGTCGCCCACCAGTTCGACATAGGCCGTGTGGGGCGATTCCTTGACGCTCTCGCCCGCGAGGTAGAAGAACGATATCGGTTTGCCCGGCTCGAAATCCAGCTCGACCTCGCTTTCGAGGGTGTCGTAGAGCAGTTCCAAAGTGAGCTGTCCCAGAGCGTTATAGTCGTTTCCTCCGAGTCGGATCGGGTAGCGGCATTGCGGCTCGCAGACGCTCCCGCCCAGCATGCCGCGCATCTCCTCGAACGAGCGGCGGTAGGCCGACATCTCTTCCTCGAGTTCGAGCGCGACCAATTCGCGCAGATGTGAGAAGTAGCGGGCTGTGTTTTCCATTGCGGCTGGGGCTGATTCGGTTTTGCGGCGGATGTCTTTTTTGGTTTAGAGGCAGCGAGTTACGCGTTGCCGACGCATCGCTGCCAGCTTGCAAAGATAGCAATAATATCAGAATCGGACAAATTTATCGTCAAAGCCCCCTCGCGCTTAGGTTCACCCATGCAGGCGCACCAGCCTTGTTCGCATACTGCGATTGTCTCTTACAACCATTACTCCCGACTCACCTTGTCACGGTGAGTTTCTTTTTTCTCATAACGGTTATGTGTTTTTTGTTGTTACTTTTCAATTTGCAATTGAGACAACTTTTTTTCAAAGTAAGGAAAAAAAGTTCAAATAACAACATTTGATGCCTTGAAAATGACGCTATGGTTAGAGGTTAATGCAAATAAAATCAATGATATATGTATTGTTTACATAGCTAATACGCTGATTCTTCGTATCTTCACCCTATCCTCTACCTATCAACTACCACCGTTCTTCGATTGTTCTTCGATCGTTCTTCGATCGTTCTTCGATTGTTCT
>ONYC01000020.1 GCA_900321975.1 uncultured Bacteroidales bacterium | reverse complement strand
CCTGCCCTACGAGGTCGAAGCCTTCGCCCCGATGCGCCACCTCGACAAGGAAGACAAGAGCAAAGCCCGCAACGGCGAAACCCTCGACTTCAAGGTCATCGAGTTCAACAAGGATTCGAAGAAAATCATCGTTTCGCACACCCGCACCTTCCAGGAAGGTCAGGACACCGTCCGCGAGGGTGCCGACGACCGCAAGGGCCGCGCCACTTCCAAGTCGGTGAAGCAGATCAACGAGAGCCTCGAGAAGACCACCCTCGGCGATCTCGACATCTTCCAGAAACTGAAAGAGGAGAAATAATCCCCAATATTTCTTTTCACCGTAAACGGCTGGCGGGCTGCCTTTTGGGCAGCCCGCCAGCATTTTTTTTCATCTTCGATGTAACAATTTCGCCTCTCGTGCGTCTATATATGTAGAAAAAGTGCAAAAGGGTTTGCATTATTCAAGAAAACTTCCTACCTTTGCCATAACAAATATTTGGCACATATTTGTATAAAGAGTTGAAAACAAAATATATATATTGAATATGAACACGAATCTTTTCAAGCGGATGTTGGCCTTGGTGGCCATGATGGCTGTCGTTGTCGGAGCACAATCGCAGGCATACAATCAGGCGCAGCAGTGTCCGGGTTGGAACAATCCGACGTCGTTCACTCAGGGCAATGCGAACAACTATTACAGCGCCGCTATCGCCAGCGCTGATAATAAGCATGCCCCCAATGTCTTGACGGGTGATTTTGGGATTGTTATTACAACTACTCGTCCTAAGTATGATTATACTGCCTCTGAGATTGCATCCCAAGGTTCGCAGGGATGTGCCCCGTCGAGTGGTGGAAGTCGAGGTATCCCGGATGGTTGGAAGCAGTTTCGCATCATGACCACCACCGACCAGCAGTCGGGCCACCCGGTGAACCGAGACCCAAACACGCAGGATCATCTTCCGTTTGTTCCAACGCAGTTCAATACCACGGATCAGGATATTAATACTAATATTATCCGTAGTATCCGTATCGGCGATGATTGTACAGTGGGTGGCCATAGTGCCAATGCACTGTATTATCATATCAAGCCGACTTTCCAGAACGGTCTGCTGTTTATCTACTACGCAGTGGTTGTCGAAAAGCCGACGCATGGCCCTAATGGCAACCCGGCCTTTATGATTCGTGTAACGCGCAAGAACAGCAATAACCAGTATGTCCAGATATCAGATACTTTGGCCTATGCCATTGTCTCGGGTACTACGGATTGCCCCATTGAAAGTAATATAAATACAAATGGCTGGCACGAGGTTTTCCAGGGCTCCAATCCCATTCAGTACAAGGACTGGGTTAAGGTGGCTATCAACCTGCGCAATCATCTCTACGAAAACCTCCGCGTCGAGATTATGATTAGCGACTGTGAACCGGAATTTCACTTTGGCTATGCCTATGTTGCCGGCGAGTGCCGCCCGCTGTCGCTTTCGGCCGAAGGCTGCGCTGCCGGTCGCGGCACCAACGTGACCACGGTGTCGGCTCCGCGCGGTATGCTCCGCTACGATTGGGGCGCCTCGAACTTCGGTGTGTCCGACCCGGCCAACGACTGCCAGCCCGGCCAGCCAAACTCGCACTTCTCGTTCCGCCGCCTCACGATGCCCAACGGCATGCCGGCTGTGGGCCCGCAGGACACCATCATCGTCCGTGGCAACACACGCGACACTGTCCACTTCTGCGACTATCCCGTGCAGGCTTCCGACTTCCATATCACCCGCCGCACCCGCACCCCAGGCGGGCACGACAGCGTCAATGTCGACTCGACCGGCCTGGAGCAGACCATCCGTTGCCGTATGACCTCGGCCCTCGACCCTGCCAAGCCGTTCACGTCCGACCTCTACCTGAACATCACCAACATCAAACCCACGGTGGCTATCGACAGCCTTTCGCTCTGCGACGGCACGGTGTGGCTCCGCAACACCAGCTTTGTCCCAGGCTATGCCGATGCCATCAACCACGACTCCACCCGCTGGATGATCTACGACAACCAGGCCTGTGTCGGTACCCCGCTGGCAAACATCGTCGGACATGATACCGCCGAGTATGTCTTCACCGACAACAACGTCAAAGGTGTCATCCTCCGCACATTCCATGTCGACTCGCTCTCCTGCTGGTCGGAAGCCCAGTATGCCGTCCGTCCCAGACAGAGCCCCGTTGCGGGCATGACCCTCAATCCCAGAACCCTCTGCGATTCGGCCGAGACCACCATCACCGACACCACTTCGTCCACCCGCTACCGTACATGGAAGTTCTTGAAGCCGACCTCGCCGGCCTATGACAGCCCCGATGCCGAATACGAATATGTCAGTGGGTACTATACCGACAACCGGGCCATCACCCGCAGTTTCTCCCACGACATCGAGCCAATCGAGCTGTTGGTGCGCAACGGCCAGTACTACCGCAATCCCGAGAATATCAGAGACACCATCTGGTGCGAAAACAGGGCTTACGACACCATAGCCGTGTTCTCACACCCGAACCTCGTGGTAACCGGCGACACCATAGTCTGCCAGGGAAGCCTCACCGACGCCACGGTGCGTGCCCTCGGTGTGGACAACTGCACCTATGAGTGGTCGTATGTCTATGGCACCATGACCGGCAACATACCTAATGGCAACCATCTGGCCGTGGCCCCCTATGCCGATACGTCGGTCTACTACGTCCGCGTTACCACACAGGAAGGCTGTGTGGCGTGGGACAGCGTCCATGCCTATCTGGTACGCCCGATATTAACCATGCTGCCCACCGACGGCCGTATCTGTCCAGGCGACGAGGCTGTGCTCACCGGCAGTGCCGCCGACCACTACACATGGAAGGCAACTCCCGCCGACCCGAGCCTTGCCGGGCAGGATTCCGCCGATGTGATCCATGTGCGCCCCACACAGACAACTGTCTATACAATGATCGGCCACGGTACCAACGATTGCGACGCCTCGCCGCTCAGCAAGACGGTCACCGTCGTGCCTCTGGTCTCGCCGAGAATATCCACCAACCCCGCCTATGTCGATGCCGACGAGCCGACTATTGTCCTCCGTGATATTTCGGCCAACAGTACACGCAGCGAGTGGCTGTTCAACAACAGCGAGTTGGTCGAGGGTCGCGAGGTGAACCATACTTTCGAAGAGGCCACCTATGCCGCTTCGACCGGCCGCGACTCGGTGTTCGTGCAGCTCACCTCATATAATGCGCTCGACTGTCCGAACGATAAGGTGTTCGGTATCCCGGTGATGTTGTTCACTGCCTGGTTCCCCAACATCTTTACCCCAGGCAGCGAAGACGAGAATGCCCGCTTCCGCCTCTATACTATAAACGACTACGAGGTGTTCCATATCTACATCTATAACCGTGGCGGCCAGCTGGTGTTTGAATCTGTCGACCCGAACTTTGAGTGGGACGGCACATACAATGGCGAGAATTGCGCGCAGGGCACCTACGCCTATGTGTGCAACTACCGCAAAGCCGGCACCTCCACATTGGTAACCAAGAACGGTACAATCACGCTGGTGAGGTAGGCAATGGCCGATAAAAGGCAGCTCCTCGGCCGTTACTGGCACTATAAGGAATTCCGCCCCTGTCAGGAAGAGATCATCGACTCTGTCCTACAGGGGCGTGATGTTTTTGCATTGATGCCAACCGGAGGTGGCAAGAGCCTCTGCTATCAGTTGCCCGCCCTGATGATGGAGGGTATGTGCCTGGTGGTATCTCCGCTTATTGCCTTGATGAAAGATCAGGTGGAGAGGCTCAATGAACGACATCTCAAGGCCGCCTGCCTCTATTCCGGCCTCGGTGCCTCGAGCAGCGCCAATGTGCTGAACAACGCCGTCAGTGGCAATTTAAAGTATCTTTATGTCTCGCCCGAGCGCCTGCGCCAGCGTTCCTTTATCGAGCATTTCCGCAGGATGAATGTCAGCCTGATCGCTGTCGACGAGGCCCATTGTGTGTCGCAGTGGGGCTATGACTTCCGTCCACCCTATCTCCAGATAGCGGATATAAGGCCCTACCAGCCCAAAGCCGTCATGATAGCCCTCACGGCTACGGCCACTCCGGCAGTGGTGCAGGATGTATGCCTGCGGTTGCAGTTGCGTTCGCCGCAGATATTCTCCACCGGCTTCGGCCGTCCCAATCTTGCATACATCGTTTCAGCCAGTGGCGACAAGATGTCGCGTCTGCTCCGTGTCTGCCGCAGTAGTGGCGAAGGTTGCGGCATAGTGTATGCCGCAAGCCGTCGCCGTACCGAACAGGTGGCAGCCTTCCTGAAGGCCAACGGAATATCGGCAGTATACTACCACGCCGGCCTTACCGCTTCGGAACGCGACCGGCGCCAGACCCATTGGATGACTGGAGGCTGCCGCGTGATGGTGGCAACCAATGCTTTCGGTATGGGAATAGACAAGGCCGACGTCCGTTTTGTGGTGCATATCGATGTTCCTTCGTCGCTCGAAGCCTATTATCAGGAGGCTGGCCGGGCGGGTCGCGACGGCGAACCGGCAAAGGCGGTGCTCCTTTGCGACGAGAGTGATATGCATCGTCTCGACGACAACTTCGCCGCCGAGTTCCCTCCGCCGGCCCATATCCGCAATGCCTACCGTGCACTATGCAACTACTACCGTATTCCGATGGGCAGCGGACAGGATACAACGGTGGATTTCGATATAGAAGGGATATGCGCGATGTACAACCTCGCGCCGCGCGAGTTCTATTCCTGCTGCGTTTACCTTGAGCGCGAAGGACTTATTGCAAGGGATGACGGCGAAGCCCTCCGCTCGCAATTGTATATCCCGCTGGGGCGCGACGAACTGTATCGCTTCCAGGTCGACCACATGCGTATGGGCGATATTCTCATGGCGGTCATACGCCTTTATCCCGGTCTCTTCAACGAGCGCACGCCGATCGACGAGAAACGTATCGCCTCGCAGTGTATGGTCAGTGCCGCCGAGGTAAGGCAGATGCTGCAAAAGATGTCGGATATGAAGGTGGTGGAGTATATCCCCAGCTCCGATTCCCCCAGGCTTACATTCTGCACTGAGCGCATCGACGAGCGTTCGATATGCCTCGACAATGCCAACTACGACCAGCTGAAGAGTTCGGCACGCAGCAGGCTCGACGCAATGGCGCAGTTTATCAGCAACGACCATGTATGCCGCAGCCGCCAGCTGAGGGCTTATTTCGGCGAGACGGAAGGGGTGGGGGATTGCGGCCAGTGCGATGTATGCATCAGGGTATCGCATAATGCCGCCGATGTTGAGCAGGCCGTGCATAGGGCTGTGGCCCAGGGCCGCCTCACGGTGAACGCGTTGTGCGAGCTGCTTGGTAATCAGAATTATCTTGATGTGGAACCCACGGTGCGTCGGATGCTCGACCGTGGCGAGCTTCAGTTGGACAGGAATCTCTTCCTCAAGTTGTCGTAGAGTGTGGCCACGGGCAGGCCCACAACATTGTAATAGCACCCTTCTATTGCCCGGATCCCAATCATCCCGATCCATTCCTGTATGCCGTAGGCGCCGGCTTTGTCGTAGGGACGGTAGGTGTCGACATAGTAGTCGATGTCCTTGTCGCATAGCTGGGTGAAGATCACGTCGGTACTTTCGGTGAAGGAGAAATCTTGATTGTTCGACCGCAGGCACACTCCGGTGTAGACCGTATGGCGGTCGTCAGAGAGGGTGCGGAGCATTGCCACCGCCTCGTCGCGCGAATGGGGCTTGCCCAGTATGTCGCTGCCGTGAACGACAACGGTATCGGCCGTGACCAGTACGTCGTCGTCATGCAGTTGTTGCTGAGGGAAAGCGTCGGCTTTGCGGCGGGCCAGATGCTCGGCCACCTGCGACGGGGGCAGGGGAGTGCCGATATGCTCGTCGACGTCGATGTCGACAAATTCTATGGGGAATCCCAGCTGCGAAAGCAGTTCGCGTCGACGCGGGGATTTCGATGCCAGCAGGAGCCTCATTTCACCTCTTTGCCGGCCTTGAACTTGGCGCGGTAAACCTCGCGGCCGCCGTCGTACCACACCCACTTGCCGTCCTTCTCACCGTCTACAAACTGGCCTTTCTCGACCAGCCCGCCGGCTTCGTTGTAGCGCTCATATTTGCCATCGAGCACGCCGCCCTTGAAGTTCTGGCGTATTTCCACATTGCCGTTGGGGAAGTAGCGAACCTCCTCGCCGTCCTTCTCGTCGTCGGCATAGTGCATGATATAGCGCACCGAGCCGTCGTCGTAGAGGCCTCGCCATTCGCCATCCTTCATTCCTTGGACGAAATTGCCGGTATAGTCGACCTTGCCGTCCTCGTACCATGCGGTCCAAAGGCCTTCTTCGAGGTCGTCGGCGTAGCGGCCTTCGTGCAGTTTCCTGCCGCTTTCGTAGTAGGTTGTCCAAACACCCTGCCGCTTGCCGGCGCGGAAGTCGCCCGAACGCCAGCGTTCGCCGGTCTCGTAGTAGTATATCCACGAGCCTATTTCCTTGCCCTTGGCGTAGTTGCCGCGCACGCCGAGTTTCCCGGTGGTACGCCAGTAGAAGAGCCATTCGCCGTCCTGCTCGCCGTCCACCATGTTGCCTTCCATATCGGGCTTGCCGTTCTCGAACCACCACGAGGCTTTGCCCTGCAGCTCGTTGTTGCGGTAGGTGCCGGTGAACATGATGCGTCCGTTGGGGTGCCATTGGCGGGTCTCGCCTTCACGGCTGCCGTTCACGTAGATAACCTCCTCCTGCAGCTGGCCGTTCTTGTGCCACGAGCGGTAGGTCCCTTCGCGGCGTCCGTTGCGGACATTGACCTCGCTCTGGAGGTCGCCGTTGCGATACCACGAGCGGCTCACGCCGTCGCCCGAGTGGCACTCCTCGCTCATGCGGTTGCCGTCTTCGTAGTAGACAGTCCATACGCCGGTTTTCTTGCCTGCCGAGTAGGTGCCCTGCTGCGAGATGCGTCCGCTGGGGTACCACCAGCGCCATTCGCCGTCGCGACGGCCCGAGGCATCCATAGTGCCCTCGACGGAGAGCTGTTTGCTGTCGGTGTAGGTGCGCTCGTAGCGGGTTTGTGCCGCCGAAGTCAGTGGCAATGCCGCCAGCGCGGCCAGTAGGAGAGCTATCTTTTTCATCGTATGTTGCTTATTGTTGTTGCTATTCGGTGTAGACGAACACGATATTGGGTTTGTTCGATGCCTGCCATCCGGCGAGGATGGTGCGCAGGGCCGAGCTGCGGCGGGCGTCGAGCAGCACGGTGATGCCGTTGTCGCCGCCCATGCGAAGAAGGTGCTGCATGTGCTGGGTGATGCGGATGCGGTACTGTCCGCGTGCGTTGTCGTATGTTCCGTCGAAACCACGGTAGGTGTAGGCGTCGGTATAGTCGGCTATCATGGTCTGGCTTCCGTCGTCAGCAACGCCCAGGAGCACCAGTTGGTCGGGCTTGGCAGCAGGGGCGACTGCTGCGGTGGGGAGCATCAGTTCGGCATGGTGGATTACCGCCAGAGGGTGGGCCTCGTGGAAGGCGCGTATGGCGCTGTCGAAGTTGAGGCGGGCGTTGAATCCGGCCAGAGGCTCGAGGTAGAGCAGCTGGCTGCCGTCGATGCTGTCGCTGTTGGCGAAGATGGTGCCGCTGTAGTCGTGGGTGAAGTGGGTGAAGTGGGCCACGCCGCCGCCCACCAGGAAGTCGTAGTGGTAGGGGATGGTGTCGGTTCCGTAGTGGTAGTGGGCCGTGAGGCAGGTGAGGCTCGAGGCGAAGTTGACGGAGAGCATTCCTTGGTCGGCATCGTCGGCGATGCTGATGCTGAGTCCTTTGGCAGATTCGAGGAAGGCTTCGCTCTCGCCCGACTGGGCCAGCACGCTATATATGGCAGGCGACATACGGAGGCGGACCACCGAATCGTGCGCTCCGACGGCTACCGTCTGGTCGAAGAATGTGGCCGACGGATCGACGGGGATGCTGTCGAAGCTGTAGTAGTTGGTGTCGCTCAGCAGAGGTTGGGCCAACTGGCGCACCACGAAGTGCAGGTTGTAGGTGCCGTCGGTGTCGGGGAAGAGGCCGTCGCTCACCAGTGTGAGCACCACCGAGTCGATAGTAACCTCGTCGAAATTGATCGAGCTCATACCCGAAGCGAGGCCTATCTGGCTGTAGAGGGTCGAACTCACGCGTCCGAAGGTGGGGTCGTTATAGTTTCCGATGATACCGAAACTGTAGTTCGAGGTGAGCAGCGAATCGTCGCGGAGGCTGTAGGCCGAGGAGGCGTATATGGTGTCGGCTTTGCCGTTGTAGAGGGTTGCTGGGTCGGTGAGGCCGAGCCCAATCTCGGTTTCCTTGTCGTTGCAGGCGGTCAGGGCCAGCAGCAGTGCGCCCAGGACGGGCAGGAGGGTTCTTTTCATTTCCGGATTTAGTCGATTTTGCCTATGATAGTGTCGTAGAATTTGTTGATTCTGGCATAGAACTCGTCGCGGTCGGGACAGAAGTCGAGCACGTTGCGCTTGTTCTCTTTCGCGAAGGCCACCAGCTCGGGGTCGGCGTCGGCCGAGCCGACGATCACGCCCTGCGAGTAGGTGATAGCCGCCTTCATCAGGCCGCGATAGTCGTTCTCGCCGTAGAGGCGCAGGTCCTTGGCTGTGGCGCCGTCGGTCTTCATCTTGCGCTCGAGGTCGTCGCCCAGGGTTCCCTCAAAGCGGTCGGCGGTGAGGGTGATGACCATCTTGGTGCCGCTGTAGAAGGCGTTCTCCTTGTTGATACGGCGCAGATAGAACGGAATCAGGGCCGAGAACCAACCCATATAGTTGATCAGGTGCGGTTTCCAGGCTAGCTTGCGGACGGCTTCGAGGGTGCCGCGCCCGAAGAAGAGCAGGCGCTCGTCGGTGTCGCCGCCCAGGGTGCCGTCAGGCTCCTTGGCTGCGGCCCGGCGGACGAAGTATTCATCATTGTCGATGAAATACACCTGCATCCTGGCCGTGGGGATGGAACCCACCTTGATGATAAGCTGATGGTCGCAGTTGTTGACGATCAGGTTCATGCCCGAAAGGCGTATCACCTCGTGCAGCTGGTGCTTGCGGTCGCTGATGCTGTCGAATTTGGGCATAAACACCCGAATTTCGCGTCCCATTTCCTGCAATTTGGCAGGCAGGTAGCGGCCGAGTATGCCCTGCTCGCTCTCGTCGGTATAAGGCACAATCTCCTGATTGACAAACAGTATCTTCCCTTTTCCCATACTAAAAGTATATATTATATCCAATGTGCAAAATTACGAAAAAATTCCGAAACGGCAAAATCTTTTTTTTTAAACGTCGCTCATAATCCCTGAAAAACACCACTCTTCACCCTATCTTCTACCTATCAACTACCACCGTTCTTCGATAGTTCTTCGATAGTTCTTCGATAGTTCTTCGATTCGAATCGAAGAACGATCGAAGAACTATCGAAGAACGATCGAAGAACGGCCGGACCTGAAACGGAGGAAACGGCTCCCTGAGACGGCGCGGAAGAGGTGTTCGGGTGGATAAGTTTTTATTAATGGTTTGCGCATTTAAAGAAAATTGTGTATATTTGCAGATTGAATCAAGGTTGCGTTGTGCTGTGTATGACACTGAAAATATGAATGATAGCCAGCTGGCTCTGCTCGGAAGGGCGCGTGCTTACTGCGCGGCGGCCGAGCAATGCGTGTCGGCGGTTGAGCAGAAACTTCGCTCTTGGGGCGCCGACGAGGCTTCGACCGAAGCTGTCGCCGCCCGCCTTGTGGAGGAGGGTTATATCGACGACAGCCGCTATGCGCGGGCCTACTGCGAAAGCAAGATGCTGCGGTCGGGATGGGGCCGGATGAAGGTGCTCTACCAGCTGCGCCTCAAGCGGTTGCCGCGCGAGGCCGTAGAGGCCGGAATGGCGGCGGTCGACGACGAGGCCTACTTCGCGGTGCTCGAAGAGACAGCACTCAAGAAGCGAGCCACCCTCCGCGACAGCGACCCGGCCGTCAGGCGGCGCAAGCTTGCGTCGTTCCTCGCACAGCGCGGCTATTCGATGGACGAGATTAATCAAATATTAACAAAAATAAAACAACAATTATGAAACGTATCTTTACACTCTGTGCTCTCGTAATGGCCGGTTTCGCCGTTATGGCCCAGGACGCGCCGGCCGCGAGCCCAAAGGTCGGTTCGTGGTCAACCAACAGCACCCCTGCGCTGAAGGCCAGCGAGTTTATGTTCAACAACTGGTCGTCGACCGGTAATTCGCAGATCGACGTCACCGGTACTTTCTTCGGCAACTACAAGTACACCCACCCCAAGTTCGTGTGGGACAATGTGGTCGACCTGGCCTACGGCTACGCCTGGCAGGACCTCGACAACAGCACCGCCGATTCGCTTGGCGGCCTCTTCGAGACCCGTCGCAAGAGCAACGATAAGATCGACCTCACCAGCGCCATCAGCTGGAACGCCTACAAGGGTTGGGGCGCCTCGTTCACGGCCAACCTCAAGACCCAGTTTGGCAACGGTTATGAATACGACGGTATCGGCGTGAACCAAACCAAGACCCTCGTGAGCGGCTTCTTCGCTCCGGCCTACCTCACCACCGCTCTCTCCTTCGAATACAAGAAGACCGACTGGTCGGTGTCCCTCTCGTTCCTGACCGGTAAGACCACCTTCGTCTGCAACGACTCGCTTATCTCCGTCGGCAAGACCTATGGTGTCATTCAGCCCGACGACTTCGACGCCACCAATCCCGCCACCTTCACCCACGCCTATTTCGCCCTCGGTAGCTATGTGAAGGCGCAGTACCTGAAAAAGGACATCCTTCCGAGCCTCGACCTCTATGCACGAGCCGAGCTCTTCTACGACTATAAGAAACCGAAGAATATGGGTTGGGCCGACATCGATGCCTATGACGGTGTTGTCGATCCCGCCTCGAGCAAATATGTCCTCTCCGACGGCGAGACCTGGGGCGACCTGCAGGACAAGGGCTGGCTCGCTAAGCGTGCCTTTGAAACCGACCTCGATTTCGAACTGAAACTCGACTACCGCTTCTCGAAGCATATCTCCGCAAACCTCGCTGTCAACCTCAAATGGGATACCGACTTCAGCGGAATGGGCAAGTGGGGGCATTGGCAGGTCTACCAGATGGCAGGCGTGCAGGTGTTCTTCAACTGGAAAACTCCCAAGGCATAAACGAAAGCGGGGCGGCCATCGGCCGCCCCGCTTCATTTCTATTTGAACGTAAGCATCACGCTTTCTCCGGCTTTCATGCCGCTTATCAGCTGTTGGAACGACCCCTCGCTGTAGGCCAGTTCCAGCAATCCGGTCGACGAGACCGTCAGCCGCAGGCGCCTGCGGGGGTCGTGGATTCCAGCTTCGGGCAGATATGACCCCGTGATTTCGGTCATAATCTTGTCGCGAACCTGCAGGGCAAAGGGACGTCCCTGACGCAACTGCTCGAACTCCTGGTAGGTCATACCGAGGTAGACATTGCCGTAGTTGTCGATATAATGCACGAAAATACGGTAGCTGTCGCCAATCTTCACGTAGCGCGACTGGAGGAGCTGGGTCAGTTCGGCCCGGCGGGGGCCAAGGTCTTCGAGGGCGATGCCCCGTGCAAGCGCCACTGCGGCTTGGGTGAAGACGTTATAGGCGGCGAAGTTGTAGATACCCCCCCGCTCCACAGGCAGCTCTACTGCCGTCTCGATACTGTCGTCGAGGGCAGCCACCGGGATGCCGTTGTCGCAGCAGATATAGTATTGGCCGCGCGACCGGAGGGCGATGAAAGGGCTGTCGGGGGTGAGGTTCGAGTCGACATCGATAATGTGTATCGTGCCGGCAGGGAAGCCGGTGCAGGCGTGCCTCACGACGAAAGTGGCCGAAATCTTGTTGAAAGGCTCGATATTGTGGTCGATATCCACTATACGAACCCCCTCGATCATACTGCACAAAGCCCCCTTCACCATGCCGGCGAAGAAGCCCCGTGAGCCCCAATCGGTTGTGAGTGTTACTATTGGCGTTCCCATAAGTGGGTGCAAAGATACACTTTTTTTCTCAATTTAGAAAAATAATTTGTATCTTTGCTTATCGGCAGAAGACTGTCGGATTGTTGTATATTGCTAAATATTAATAAAATAAATAAAATAATGTCGCTACTCTCAATACGCAATTTGCACGCCTCGATAGGCGACCGCGAGATACTCAAGGGCGTAAACCTCGAAGTAAACCGGGGCGAAGTCCACGCCATTATGGGCCCCAACGGCAACGGCAAGAGCACCCTTGCGGGTGTGGTTGCCGGCAATCCCAAGTACACGGTTACCGCCGGCGAGGTGATATATAACGGCAAGAATATCCTCGACATGCCTGTCGACCAGCGTGCCTGCGAGGGTATCTTCCTCGGATTCCAATACCCGGTCGAGATCCCCGGCGTGAGCATCACCAATTTTATGCGTACCGCCGTCAACGAACAGCGTAAATACCACGGCCTTGATCCACTTTCGGGATCGGATTTCCTGAAATTGATGGAGGAGAAAAAGAAGGTGGTCGAGATGACTGCCAGCCTTGCCGGCCGTTCGGTGAACGAAGGGTTCAGCGGTGGCGAGAAGAAAAAGAACGAGATTTTCCAGATGGCGATGCTCAATCCGACGCTCTCGATCCTCGACGAAACCGACTCGGGTCTCGATATCGACGCTCTGCGCATCGTCGCCGGAGGCGTCAACCAACTGCGCTCGGCCGACAACGCCACTATCGTCATCACCCACTACCAGCGCCTGCTCGACTTTATTGTCCCCGATTTCGTGCATGTGCTCTTCGAAGGCCGTATCGTAAAGACCGGTCCCAAAGAGTTGGCTCTCGAGCTCGAAGAGAAAGGCTACGAGTGGATTAAAGAGGAAATCAAGGGTTAAGCGTCAGGAGTTATGATTCGCAAAGACATTCTTCCCAATACATGGGGCGACGATTGGTGCGGCGGCAGCCCTGCCGCGGTCAGGGTTGAGGCAGGCCAGACGGCCACGCTGCTCCTTTGCGGCGACCAGGACGCTCCTCTCTTCGGATGCGCCGACAACCACATGGCCGACACTTCGCTGCAGCTCGACATAGAAGAGGGAGCTTCGGTACACCTCTACCGACTGCAGGGTCCTTTCACCGATGCCCGCCATATCACCGACACCCGCATCACCATGCAGCGCGACGCAAGCCTCGCTATGTGTACCATAACGCTTGGCGGTGGCCATGTGCGCAACAATGTCGAGGTGCGTATGAAAGGCGAGGGGTGCACCCTTCAGGCCGACGGCCTCTACCTAATCGACCGTGAGCAGGAGTGCGACAACTATATTTTTGTCGAGCATGCAAAGCCTCATTGTCAGAGTCGCGAGCTCTACAAAGGCATTGTCGACGACTCGGCTCGCGCCCGTTTCAACGGCCACGTGCTCGTGCAGGACGGAGCCGTCAAGACCGAGGCCTACCAGACCAACCGCAATATCCTCCTCACCGACAAGGCCCATGTCGATACACGCCCGTTCCTCGAAATCTATAATGACGATGTGAAGTGCTCGCATGGCTCGACTATCGGTCAGCTCGACGAGCAGGCGATGTTCTATCTTATGACCCGTGGCATCTCCCAGCGCAACGCCATTACCATGCTCAGTTATGCATTCTGCGACGAGGTGATACGCGGTATCGCCGTCGAGAGCCTGCGTGATGCAGTAGGCGATATGGTGAAGAAACGCCTGCATGGCGAGCTCACGTCGTGTGCCGACTGTGCCATTGCGTGCAAGAATCCATGTAACGGACCCGACGCCAACTTTGTAATCGATCCGGCCAAGTTGTAAATTTATAACCGAGAATTGAAAATCGAGAGTTCCACAGGGCTGAAGATGTTGCTTGTGATTTGCGCAGGCATAATCCTCAATGCCCAATTCCCGATTTGCAACCCGTTGTCGGCCCAATGCGGAGTGAAGATTCGCCCTGCCGATACCAGGGCATACAATGAGGCCCTGCGCCTCTATGAAGCCCGCCGCTACCATGAGTCGGCACAGCAGATGCGCCATATTGCCGGTCGCAACCCCAAGGCCGCAGATCCTCAGTTCTGGCTCGGTATGGCCGCTGTCAAGGATGGCTTCAATGCTACCGGCATCCGTCGCTATTTCACTCGTTGTATCGAACTGTGTCCAAACTACCCCAACCCCTTGGCGCACTTCTATATGGGTATGATTCTTTATACCGACGACCGCTACGACGATGCTGTGGCCGAGCTCAACCAATATTTTGAACTGGCCAACGGATCGACCGACCGTGCTGTGGGAGCCGTCTACGAAGAGGCGTCGAACTACCTATATTGGTCTCAGTTCCTGGCCGAAGCCACTCTCAATATGGCTCCGTTCGACCCTCAGCCCCTCTATGGGGTGAGTTCTAAGCATGACGAGATGCTACCCTTTATCACCGTCGACGGCACAGAGGCCTACTACCTGCGACAGTTGCCTGAGCAGCATGGACCGACCGTCTACCACCGCGAGTTGGAACGCAAGGAATGGAATCTATGCGTCAGTCGCTTCCGCGACACCGCCTTCGACCGTGGCGCACCATTGCCGCCACCATTCAACAGCGGCGCTCCGGAGGGTGGTGTGAGCATTACCGCCGACGGCTCGGAACTATATTATTCCGTCATTCACACGGTGAACGGCTATGCCAACAGCGACATCTACTGCGTCCGCCGCGAGGGTGGCCGATGGCAGGTGCCTGAGGCTCTGGGACCGCAGGTGAACGGCGACCGCTCGTGGGAGTCTCAGCCTTCGGTCAGTGCCGACGGGCAGACGCTTCTATTTGCCTCGAACCGTAAAGGAGGGCAGGGGGGTATCGACATCTGGCGTTGCCACCGGCTGCCAAATGGCGACTGGAGCCGCGCCGAGAATCTGGGTCCAAATGTGAATACTGCCGGCAACGAAAAGGCTCCTTTCCTGGCCGCCGATGGGCGTATGCTCTATTTTCTCAGCGACGGATGGCAAGGCTTCGGTGGCTATGATATCTATTTTGCCAACCTGGCCGATCCCTATGGAAACCGTCCAACCAACTTGGGACTGCCTATCAACACCGAGAGCGACGAAGTGTCGTTCGGCGTAACCGCCGATGGTCGTCGCGCCTATTTCGGAGGCAGGATGGAGGGGACTCGCAGTAGGGATATCCTTGTCTTCGACCTATATCCGGCTGCCCGTCCCGAACCTATGGCGTTGTGTCGACTGAATGTGGTGTCGCCTCGTCGCTCGTGGGACACCATTATGGTCCTTTCCGAACAGTATTCCCAGGTCCTGACGTTCTCCGATTCGGCTTCGTTGCCATATATCCGGTGCGGCAAAGCCAGGGATTTCGCCTCGCAGACGATTGCCATCAACGATACATTGATGCCCTTGTCAGCAACATTGCAACCAGGAAGCCGCCTTACCCCCGATGGCGAGATGGTGGTCGATGCATTGGCCGCATGGCTGGTGCAGCATCCGCTTGTGCGCCTGTCGGTCGAGGCTCCGCGCAGTACAGATGCACGTGCCGTGGTAGACCGTATCCGTTCCAAAGGCATACGCCCCGACCGCCTCGCCTACCGTGGTGGTACAGATATAAAGAGGTTGCAAATCAAACCGATTACAGACCATTAACCATCAACCGAAAAATGAAATCTATCCTCCGTATACTGGCCTATCTCAAGCACTTCCCTTGGAAGATTGGGTTGAATGTATTTTTCAATCTGCTGCACATCCTGTTCAATCTGGGCTCGTATGTGATGATTGTGCCGTTTGTGGAACTGTTGTTCGGTCTTGGCGATGTGCCCGAAGCGGAACCAACGTTCACTTTTTCCCAGCAGGGGGTTGCCGACTGGGCATTCTGGCACCTTCATTCCTATCGCGACAGTGTGGGCGTGTGGCCCTGCCTGCTCTGGATTGCAGGCGGTTATCTTGCTTGTTCGCTCTTGAGCAACCTTTTCCGTTATCTGGCCATGTTCTTCCTGGCGTCGATACGCAATGGTCTTATCGAACGTTTCCGCAACGACCTGTATCATAAGATCACTATCCTTCCGGTCAGCTATTTCAACCGAAACCGCAGGGGAGACCTGATAAGCCGTATGTCGAACGACCTTACCGATGTTGAGTGGAGTGTGGTGAGTACGCTTCAGTCGCTGGTGAAGGACCCGATAAATGTCATTGTGTTCAGCCTTACTTTGGTATTTGTCTCATGGCGGCTGTTCGTCATATTCCTGGTGGTGTTGCCGGCTGGGGTGTGGCTTATAGCACGTATAGGGCGCAGTTTGAAGCGCAATTCGCAGCGCGGACAGGAAGGGTTGGGACGGTTGTTTGCCCTGCTCGACGAGTCGTTGTCGTCGTTGAGGGCGGTGAAGAGTTTTGGCCGCGAGGACGACAGGGCAGAGGCTTTCGGGCGTGCCAATGCCGACTATAGCCGTTCGATGGTGCGCGTAGCCCGTCGTCGCGAGTTGTCGCATCCGCTTTCTGAGATATTGGGTACGCTGGCGCTGGTCATAATCCTTATCGTGGGGGGGTGGCAAGTGATTGATGGTTATATACTGCCGTCGGTGTTTATATTCTTCGTTATCATCTTTGCTCGCCTTATTCCGCCAATACAAGCGGTCGTAAAAGCATACAACAGCCTGCTTAAAGGGTCGGCTGCTGCTGCACGTTTCCTCGAGGTGATCGATGCCGACGAGGTGATTGTCGAAAAGCCTGACGCTCCCGATATGGCACCGTTCCATAGCGGAATTGAGCTGCGCAATGTTAGCTTCAGCTACCGTTCGGCCGAATCGGACGGACGGGAAACGTCCGAGGTGATGGTCCTGTCGGATATCGACCTTGAAATCCCTGCCGGTCAGGTTCTGGCCATCGTTGGACCGTCGGGTGCGGGCAAAAGTACTTTGGTAGACCTGCTCCCGCGTTTCTATGATCCCACATCGGGTACAATACTAATCGATGGGCAGCCGATAACCGACCTTAATATCAATTCGGTACGCCGGCAGTTTGGCATCGTGAGCCAGAATTGCATCCTTTTCAACGATACGGTGGCGGCCAATATCGCTTTCGGCGGGCACTTCAGTATGGATCAAATACGGGAAGCTGCCCGTGTGGCTCATGCCGACGAATTTATCGACAAGTTGCCACAAGGCTACCAGACGGCCATTGGCGACCGCGGTCTCAACCTCAGTGGCGGGCAGCGCCAGCGGCTTTCCATTGCTCGCGCCGTACTCCGAAACACGCCCGTGCTTATACTCGACGAAGCAACGTCGGCGCTCGACTCCGAGAGCGAGCGCGCCGTTCAGCAAGCTCTCGACGAAGTGCTCCGGGGACGCACGGCTATCGTTATTGCCCACCGTCTCTCAACTGTGGCTGCTGCCGACCGTATTGTGGTCCTCCAACAAGGTCGTATCGTCGAGCAAGGTTCTCCAGCCGACCTCTTGGCTGCCGGTGGTGTTTATTCGAAGATGGTGTCTATGCAGACATTCTGACATGTGGAAAAATTGTACTTGCGTTTAACTCATTTTAACATATATATAAAATATAGCTGATATGTTTGGTTTATAGTTTTTTACGTGGTGATTTTATGGTGTTCTGAAAAGTAAAAATCATTAAAAAACTTAATTTTTTCTTCCATATCGGAAAAAGTACGTATCTTTGCAAAAAATTTAAAACGAAAGTATTAACCTAAAAAACATTAAAACAATGAAGAACATTTTCAAACTTATGGGCGTCGCCCTGATGGCCTGCAGCCTTATGGTTGCCTGCGGCAAAGATGAACCCGAACCCACTCCCGATCCCGAACCCCAGGGTCCCATTGTGATTAAGTGGAATGGTGCTTATCAGACTGTTGATTTCGTCGATGCTTTCTATCCCTCGGCCAACTCGACCATTCATATGCTGGAAGCTGCTAAGGGTATTGACGAGAACGACAGTTACATCTTCCCCCTGTTCCGTTTCGGATTAGATCTGGATACAGATCCTAGTTATGGTTGCGCCCTTACCGCTAAGTATACTTATGGTCAAGGTGAAAGTGCTCAAAATGGTAATGACATCGCCCCGACCGAAGTGTTCGATTCTGTTGCCATCAATGGCAACCGTGGCGATTGGCAGATGTATCAACTTGTTGAATTCGAGCCGGGCTATCAGTTTGATGGTACTTCGCACACCTTCACTGGCGAGATCACCATCCCGATGTTCTCCTGGGTTGATTATTCGAATGCCGGTGTCTCCTTGGCTGATGGTATTTCCAGCGGTGCTATCCGCACTCGCGACCTGAATGTCAAGATGAATGCTATCACCTTCGAGCTTTATCAGCAGAAATAAACCTTATTTGTTAGAAAACGAAATAATCAAAACAGAAATGAAAAAAGCTTTTAAAGTTGCTGCTATTGCAGTTGCCGTATCTCTCGCTTTTGTTGCTTGCAAGAACAACAAAGTTGAAGAAGAGGTTGTTGACACCAATGCCATTGAGCAGGTCGTTGCCGACGCGAACGAAGAGGCCACCGATATCATTGATACCGTCGCTGCTGTTGTCGAGGAAGAGGCCCCCGCTGCCGCTACCAAGACCACTCAGAAGAAGGCTGCCGTCAAGGAAACTCCGACCAAGAGCGCTGAGACCTCTGAGGTCAAAGGCTCCAAGAACAACGGTATTGGCGAAGATGCCATCAAGGCCAATGAAGCTAAAGGTGAGAATACCACTACGATGAAGCGTCGTCGCTAAATCGTTGGTTTCACATTAGTTTGAAACAAAGAAAGCCTCAACCTCGTAACCGGGGTTGAGGCTTTATAAATCCAATACAATGAGAAGAACTATTGCGTTTTTGACGTTAGCAGTGTTATTGCTATGTAGCGTGTCCTGTAATAATTATAGTAAAGACGAGCGCGCCATCCGGAAATCTGCACAAAGTTATTTGGATGCTATGGGCAACTACAGGCTAGATGATGCGGCCCCGTATGCATCTAGATATACAAGGGAAGAAACCCTTCCTTTGTTTAAGCGTGTTATGAAATACGCTGATACTGCATACGTGAACGCGAATCAGCCGGCAGAGATAAAATTGTTAAGTGTGCGTATGCTAGACGATAGTGCTGCTATGGTCTATTTCCACAAGCACACTCCGATCAAGGATGTAGATGACAGTGTGGTCGTTATTTATGAAGATGACCAATGGCTATGCGAAGTCCGTGTTAAGAATATAGCGTTCCTCCCACCAGAGAAAGAGGAAACAAACGATGCGGCACAATAATAATGTAAGTTTGCCGTTAGTATACTAAACATTTATGGATATGAAAACAGGAGGCAAGATTCTTTTTGCTGCGGTTTTAGCCGTTGCGATGTGCTGTTTTGTGATGACTTCTTGTACCCCAGAGGAGGAACCGGCGCCGGATTTCAGCGACTTCGATTCGCTGGGCTATGAGATCAACGACAGTATTACTGTCCATTTCGGCGACACCCGCTGGACCACGCTCGAGTATACCTCGCGTATGGAGCACGACGAACTGTTGGGATACGACTGGATATATGTCGAGACCCACAAGCCGGATTCTCGCTATCCGGCTATAAGAATGAAGTTCTTCCAAGGAGAAGGAGCCCATAGCGGCGTGATGACCATTAATGATGTGGGCTTAGGTTATACTGTCCCGGGCGCATTATATGGCGATGCCCAGTGTGGCTTCGTGTTCTACTATGAGAACGGCGTGGTCCATTCGCCTGACGGTACTGTCACATCCGACTGGTGGCCGTTGAACATAACGATGGAGGTGTTGCGCTATAACGACAGCACCAGACAGGCCACTGCATATATCCATGGCACGGTGTTCGACTATGAAAGTTGGGCCAACCGTGAGGTTGCCAATGTGGAAGACTGCGAAACCCGCGAGTTTACCATCACCTTCGGCGACCTTCCGATCGCCCAGTAAGTTTCCGTTTATTCGGTTTGCAAAGAATCATTCACCTCGCTGAGTATCTCCTTATACTCGGCGGGGTGTTTTCCGTAATAGGCCAGGCTTGCCTCCACCTGCTTGCGGGTTATGCCGTGGCGGCTGAGCAGGTCGTCGTATGCGGCACGGACATCTGGTGATATGTCGGTGCTGTTGCCTTTGTATAATATAGTATTGTAAGCTTCCAACCGGTAGGCATCGGTGAGGAAGGCCGCCATTTTGTCGGCATCCAGCACCCCTTCCGGAAGGTCTTTGTGGCTGCAAGCGCACAATGTCAGCGCCGCTGCCAGTATTATGATATAGTGTTTCATCACCAAGGGATATAAAAAAAGCAGGTCCTTGACTCAGGGCCTGCTTTTTTTTGTTTAATGAACTTACTTGCTGAGCTTCTCGGAGATAGCCTTGGCACCAGCCTTGACACCCTCGTTGACGGCCTGCTTGGTGGCGTCAGCGACTTTGCCCTTCACGCAGCTCTCGAACTCCTCGTTCATACGAGCCTGGAACTCCTCGTTGTCCTTGTAGGCGGCGTAGCTCTCGGTGAGGATGCTGTTGATGCAAGACTCAACGCTGGCGGCGTCGGTCTTGTAGCAGTTGCACTTGGCCTGGCCGGCGGCGATAGCGGCGTCGATCATGGCGGCGTGCTCAGCGTCGCTCATTTCGGGGGCGACCTGCTGGACGGCGTTCTCTTCGATGGTGGTGTCGATCATGCTGTCGACAGCTTCCTCCTGGTTCTTATGACCGCAGGAGATGCTCATGGCGGCGACGAAAATGGCGCAGCCGATAAACGATAAAACTTTCTTCATTTTACTGGTTTTTAATGTTATACGTTATTTCCTTTAACTTTTATCGAATGCAAAAATACAACTTTTTCATAACATGGACTAAAATGAATTCTTAAATAATGTTATAAAATATGTATTTAAGCAGAAAGCCTCCTTGGAGGGAGGCTTTCTTTTGTGGGAGTAACAGGGTTCGAACCAGTGACCTCCTGCTTGTAAGGCAGGCGCTCTGAACCAGCTGAGCTATACTCCCATTCTCTTTTTCGGGGTGCAAAATTACTAATATTTTTCGGAATGGCAAAAAATATTTCTTAACTGCCTAGTCCTTAGCTTCTCTTGATGTCGAGTGCATCGCGCAAGCCGCCGGCCAGCATCATAAAGGCCAGCACAATTATCATGATTGCCACACCTGGCAACAGGGCCAGGTATGCACTGTCGAGCAGAATGTATCCGTAGTTCTCTTTCACCATCATGCCCCACGACGGCATTGGGGGCTGGATGCCGATGCCGAGGAAGCTGAGGCCGGCTTCGAGCAATATGGCGCTGGCGAAGTTCGAGGCTGCAACCACCACTACAGCACCAACGATGCCGGGCAGTATATGCCGGAATATGGTGCGGAAGGTGCTGAAGCCCAGGGCGCGGGTGGCTTCGACGAACTCCTTCTCCTTCAGGCTGAGAACTTCGCCGCGAACCACGCGGGCGATATCCACCCACATTGTGAGGCCTACGGCGATAAATATCTGCCAGAAGCCTTTGCCAAGGGCGAAGGTGATGGCGATGACCAGCAGAACTGTGGGTATCGACCACACGACGTTGATAATCCACATTATCAGGTTGTCCACCCATCCACCGTGATAAGCGGCCAGTGCGCCGAGGGTTATGCCAAGCAGCAAGGCTATAAGGATGGCTATGAATCCCACCGAAAGGCTGACGCGCGAACCTATCATCAGCATGCTGAGCACGTCGCGGCCATAACCGTCGGTGCCGAGCAGGAAGGTGCGTTGCTCCACTTTTACCACCCGCGAGCGTTCCACCGTCATAGGCTCGCCGGCTATCGGTTCGGCATAGAGGCTGTCGCCCATATCCTTATATAATATAATAGGTATGGCGGTATACGGCAGCGGTTCGCCCTTGGTCATGCGTTTCAGCAGCGGTACCCGTGGGCCGCCCTCCTTTGGGTCGAGGCACAGGAATGTGGCGCGCGAGCCGGGCTTGAGGGTGGCCAGTTCGAGATACTGCTGGTTGCAGTAGGGTGTATGGTCGGGGGTGATGAGGTATCCGAGTATGGCAACGAGGATAAAGAGGCCGATAATAACCAGGCTCGCCACCGCCAGAGGGTTGCGACGGAAGCGGCGCCATGCCATACGGTCGAGCGAACTGCCGGCCAGGTCGGCCACTGTTCTCTTCTTAAACAGCCTCATCGTTGCTTACATAAATCCCAGTTCCACCTTTATTTCATCGGGAATCATATCCATGCTCCAGGGCGGGTCGAAGGTGAGTTCAACGTCCACGTTCTTCACACCGCTGATATAGCTCACCATCTGGCGCACCTCCTGGAACATATATTCGGCCTCGGGGCAGTCGGGTGCTGTCATGGTCATAAGGATCTTGACGTTGAGGTCGTCGTCGACATCAACCTTGTAGATAAGGCCGAGGTCGTAGATGTTGACCGGTATCTCGGGGTCGTAGATGTTTTTCAGGCAGTTGATTACCGCGCTGGTGACAGTTTCCTTCGTTGGCTCCATAGTGTTCAACCTTTAACTGAAAATGCGAGAGCGTACATCTTGATCTGTTTGAGCATGGCGGTGAGGCCGTTGGAGCGGGTGGGGGAGAGGTGCTCGCGGAGGCCTATGGCGTCGATAAAGGTGATGTCGGCGGCCAGTATGTCGGCGGGCGTCTGCCCGTCGAAGGCTCGGATAAGCAGCGAAATGATGCCCCGGGTGATCACCGCGTCGCTGTCGGCGCGGAAATAGAGGCGGCCGTCGCGCTGCTCGCAGCTGAGCCATACGTTCGACTGGCAGCCCTTTATCAGGTTCTGCGGGTTCTTGTCCTTCTCGTCGATCTGCGGGCAATCCTTGCCAAGGTCGATGAGGTAGGCGTAACGGTCGAGCCATTCGTCGAAATTGGCGAACTCGTCGATAATCTGTTGTTCTATCTCTTGGATGGTCATTGTGTTGGTTATTTCGGTGCTATATGTATGAGGTAGGCCGCTGCGGCGCCGAACACCAGCTGCGGCAGCAGCACAGCCATGAATGGCGAAAGGGTTCCATTGATGGCGAATACGGTTGTTATTTTCATAAACACGATGAATCCGAACGCCAGGCTTATGCCGATGGCCAGGTGGACACCGATGCCGCCACGGCTTTTGCGCGACGATATGGCCACCCCGATAAAGGTCATCACGATGATGGCCAGCGGGTTGAGCAGGCGCTGCCAAAGTTCGATTTTGGCCTCGCCCACGGTGCCGGTACCGCGCAATGTCTCGCGCTTGATGTGCTCCACCAAGGCCGGAGTGTTCATCGTCTCGATGCGTTGCGACAGCAGGTCGAGGTCTTTGGGCACTATGTGAAGGTCGACATCGCACGAGGGGTTGTAGGTCAGCTCCTCCTTGCCGTCGGGAGCGATGGTGCGGAGCATATATCCGTTGCACTTCCACAGGTGGCTGACGGTGTCGTAGACAGCCATATCGGCCGCCTCGCGTTGCACCAGTTTGCCGTCGGGTGTGAGCTTTTCACGCCTCAGGTGGTTGGCCCGCATGCGGTGTACGTCGTAGCTTTCGGTATACACCTGCACGCCCGGCTCCGACTGGAAATGCACATTGCTGTAGTAGCTTGTGGCTTTCGATTTCACATATTGTTCTTCGAACTCGATCAGGTGCCGGTTCGAGATGGGGATTACGAAGTTGCCCAGCAGCAGCACCACCACCGCCACAATCGCCGAGCCGTAGAAGTAGGGGCGCAGCAGGCGCCTGTAGCTGATGCCCGAACTGAGGATGGCGATGATTTCGGTGTTGCCGGCCATCTTCGAGGTGAAGAATATCACCGAGATGAAGATGAACAGCGGGCTGTAGAGGTTGACGAATCCCGGTATGAAGTTGCCGTAGTAGTCGAAAGTAACCCCCCAGAACGGTGCCTGGTGGCTCAGGAACTTGTCGAGCTTCTCCGATACGTCGAACGTGATGACGATGACGATGATAAGCGCCATCGCCAGCAGAAATGTCGTGATGTATTTGACCAGTATGTAACTGTCAAGCCTTTTCAAGTCAGTGTTCAGTGTTTAGTGTTCAGTGTTCAGTTTTTGCTGACGCGGCGATGTCTTCTTGGTTGTCGATATCAGCATCTTTAGAAGTTCATTGCACGTAGTTGTGAGTTTTTCGGAAGTGTCAGTGTCCAGATATCCGGCTTTTGAAAGAAGACTCACCCAATAGAGGGTTTCGTTGGCTTCTTTCAATGCAATATACATTTTGGAGGAGAAATCGGCGAGGGTCTGAGCCATATTGGCTTCGGAGATGTTCGCCCCAATGCTTGTCCCGCAGCGGAGCATCTGTTTCGACATTACATATTCTCCCTTTTCGCGTAGGTCCTTGTATGTCTCTACAATGGAAAGGGCAAATTCAAAGCTTTTGTCTTTCAGAACACTCTCGCCCATTTTTGTGGTACCTCCAAACTAAACACTAAACACTGAACACTAAACACTAGAGGAGTTTCTTCTGAAACTCCGTCAGGCACTCGAGGGCGTTGGTCTTGACGTGGATGAACTCGTCGATACCGTAGCCTTTGTAGGTTTCGACCATCTCCTTGGGGAAACCGGCCAGCACGAGGCTCTTCACCTTGCCCTTCAGGGCTTTGCACACGGGCTCGGTGAGCTCGGCGTATTCGTCGTCGCTCGAGCAGAGCACCACCACGTCGGCGCCGCTTTCGAGGGCCGCCTTGGCGCCCTCTTCGGGGGTGGCGAAGCCTGGGTTGTCGATAATCTCGTATCCGGCCACACCGAAGAAGTTGGTGGCGAAGCCGGCGCGGGCTTTGCGCATGGTGAGGTTGCCGTAGGTGAGCAGGAACACTTTCGGACGGCGGGCGGCCTTCTCGGTCTGCAGGCGCAGGGCTTCGAAAGCTTCGGCTCCGCGGTAGTCCTTGAGGGTGCGCACCTCGTCGCCTTTGTCGCAACAGCAGCAGCATCCGTCGTGGTGCTCGATCTTCTCGCCCATCTTCTCGAGCAGGTTGGGGTATTGGTTGGTGCCGAGGATGGTGGT
>ONYC01000041.1 GCA_900321975.1 uncultured Bacteroidales bacterium | reverse complement strand
TTGTACTCCGGGTGGGACTTGAACCCACACGCCCTTGCGGGCAAGGGATTTTAAGTCCCTCGTGTCTACCATTCCACCACCAGAGCAATTCACTCTAGCTTGGAGCCTTTCTGGAGCGGAAAACGAGACTCGAACTCGCGACCCCGACCTTGGCAAGGTCGTGCTCTACCAACTGAGCTATTTCCGCGTACTTTTTTCTCTCGAAAGCGGGTGCAAAAGTACAAACTTTTTTGAAACTGGCAAAATTATTTTTACTTTTTGCCCACTATTTTTTTTATCTCGTTCAATTTCAGCAGGGCTTCAATTGGCGTAAGTGTATCAATATCAATATCCAATATAGCATCACGGATTTCGAGCAGCGTCGGGTCGTCGAGCTGGATAAAACTCAGCTGATAGCCTGCAGAAGGTGCCTCCGGAAGGCTCTTTTTTTGTTTTTTGGCACTTTCCGGATCGAGTTCAGCCGACACTTTTCCGCTCTTCGCTTCGAGCTGTTTGAGCATCGAATCGGCCCGGTTGAGCACCTGCGGCGGCATACCCGCCAGGCGCGCCACATGGATACCGAAACTGTGCTCGCTGCCACCGGGGA
The DNA here is from genome assembly GCA_900321975.1 of uncultured Bacteroidales bacterium. Lineage (GTDB taxonomy): Bacteria > Bacteroidota > Bacteroidia > Bacteroidales > P3 > Colimorpha. The sequence goes on along the minus strand of ONYC01000041.1, from coordinate 25,207 downwards.
CAAGCTTGCGCAGGAATATCACACGGCCGTCCAACTCCTTGACACTCACGTGGAAATTCTTTATCCGCCCGAACTGCTCCTCCATCTCGATAAGCTCGTGATAGTGGGTGGCGAACATCACCTTCGGGCGCGCTTTCTTATTATTATGCAGATATTCGGTTATCGCCCATGCTATCGAAATGCCGTCGTAGGTCGAGGTGCCGCGTCCGATCTCGTCGAGCAGCACCAGCGAGCGGTCGCTGACGTTGTTGAGGATGCTGGCCGTCTCGTTCATCTCGACCATGAATGTCGACTCGCCGCTCGAGATGTTGTCGCTGGCGCCAACACGAGTGAACACCTTGTCCACCAGACCGATGGTAGCTTTTTTGGCCGGGCAGTAGCAACCCATCTGGGCCATCAGCACAATCAGGGCTGTCTGGCGCAGGAGGGCCGACTTACCGCTCATGTTGGGGCCTGTGATTATCATTATCTGCACATTCTCGCGGTCGAGCGTTACATCGTTGCTGACATATTGCTCGCCGGGAGCCATCTGGGTCTCGATCACAGGATGCCGCCCTTCGACGATCTCGATTCGGTCGCCGTCGTTCAGTTGCGGACGGCAGTAGTTGCCTCCGAGAGCCACCTCGGCGAAACTCCGCAGGCAGTCGATCCGTGCCACCTGCTGGGCGTCGAACTGTATGGGTTGGACATATTCCGTCACGGCAGCCATCAGCTGGCTGAACAGCTGAGCCTCAAGCACCTGGATACGCCCTTCGGCGCCGAGAATCTTCTCTTCGTACTCCTTCAGCTCGGGGGTGATATAGCGTTCGGCGTTGGTCAGCGTCTGACGCCGCACCCATTCGGCCGGCACTTTGTCGCGGTGGGTGTTGTAAACCTCGAAGTAATAGCCATATACATTGTTGAACCCAACCCGCAGCGAAGTGATGCCCGTAGCCTCGCTTTCGCGTTGCTGCAAGGCCATAAGGTACTCTTTGCCAGAGCCCGACATCGAGCGCAGCTCGTCCAGTTCGCCATTCACGCCGGCGGCGATCACACCCCCCTTCTCCACTTTGGCCGGAGGGTCGTCGACCACTTCGCGGGCGATACGTTCGGCCAGCGACGTGCAGGGGTTTATCCGTTCGGCCACTTGCTGCAGCGAGGGGCAGCCCGATCCGGCGCAAAGCTCCCTCACCTGCTCCACCGCTTCGAGCGAGCGGCGCAGCTGCTGCATCTCGCGCGGGTTGATACGGCCCACGGCGGCTTTCGTAACCAGTCGCTCCAGATCGCCCACCAGCTTGATCTGCACCCCGAGACGCTCCCTCAAGTCGGCATCGCGCACCAGCGCGTCGACCACCGTCAGGCGCTCCTCGATCAGAGTCACCTCCTTGAGCGGCATCAGCACCCAGCGGCGCATCAGTCGCGAACCCATCGGCGTAAGTGTCTGGTCGACAACATCGAGCAGGGTTCTGGCATTTTCGTTGGCCGACCCCACCATCTCGAGGTTGCGCACCGTGAAGCGGTCGAGCCACACATAGCGGTCCTGTTCCACGCGGCTCAGGCGGCAGATGTTGGCCGTCTGGCTGTGCTGTGTTTCCTGCATATAGTGCAGAACCGCGCCGGCGGCGATGATACCCATATCGAGGTCCTCCACACCGAAGCCTTTCAGCGACGCCGTACCGAACTGCTTCTGCAGCAGCTCGTGGGCGAAATCGGTGGCGAACACCCAGTCGTCGAAGGTGTTGCAATAGTATTTCTCCGGGAACTGTTCCTGGAACCAATGGAGCTTTTTGCGCTGGAGCACCACTTCGGAGGGGTGGAAATTGGTCAGCAGCTTGTCGATATATGCCATATCGCCTTGAGCCACAAAGAACTCGCCGGTCGACACATCGAGGAAGCTCACCCCATGCACCTTGTCGGTCAGGTGGAGGCCGCAGAGGAAGTTGTTCTCCTTGACCTCGAGCACCATATCGTTATAGGCCACACCGGGCGTAACCAGCTCGGTGATACCGCGTTTGACGAGGCCTTTGGTTGTCTTGGGGTCTTCGAGCTGCTCGCATATAGCCACCCGCATACCGGCTTTCACCAGACGTGGAAGATACTGTTCCAATGCATGATAGGGAATGCCGGCGAGGTCGGCATAGGTATGGTTGCCCGACGCCTTGCGGGTAAGGGTGATGCCGAGAACCTGAGAGGCCTTGCGGGCATCCTCGTCGAACGTCTCGTAGAAATCGCCCACGCGGAAAAGCAGCATCGCATCGGGGAACTTCTTCTTCAGTTCCGCGTGCTGCCGCATCAGGGGTGATTCATTGTCAGACTTCTTGGCCATCCTTCATCGGGTAGAAACAGGGTGCAAAGGTACGTATTTTTTCACAATCCCGGGCAATCTTTTTTTCAACAGCGAAAAAAAGAGGGCGCCACATTCGGGGCACCCTCTTTTTCTTTTTGGCACAAGGTTGATGTTTACTCCTCGGCGCCTTTCTCGATGGCGAGCTTACCGCGATAGTAGCCGCACTCGGGGCATACGTGGTGATACATAACTTGTGCGCCACAGTTGCTGCAAGTGGTCAACTGGGCCTTCTCCAACGCATCATGCGTTCTTCTCTTGGCCGTACGGGTCTGCGAGAATCTGTGTTTGGGATGTGGCATATTATTACTTTTTTTTGTTTATTTATTTCTTATTTAAATCACCCCCACTCAATCACCCAGCGCCTTTTTAAGTGCTTCCCATCGTGGGTCGGCATCGTCATTCTCCGGCACCTGTTCCTCGTCGCTGATATAGCTGACCACCTCCTTGTCGCACTCTCCTTCGGGGTGCACATGCTGCATCGGTATACGGACGGCCACATACTCGTACAGCCACTGAGCCAAGTCAATCTCGAACGACCCTTCGGGCAGTATCGCCACGTTCTCGTCGTCGCTCTTCTCGGTGTCGCTCAACCGCACATTGAGGGATTCGTGACCCTCTATCGGCACCTTCAACTCACCGAGACAACGGTCGCAACGGGTCGTCACCTCACCTTTGAGTTCAAAATTGAACATCATCACCCTCTCGGTCTTCTCAAAAACAGCCGCAATATGCACCTTTCCATCACACAATTCTTCGTTTTCAAAACGTTCGAAGAACCCTTTGTCCAAGTCGAAATCATAACTATAACGTCCTGATTTCAAACCGCTAAAGCGTACTGTCGTATCCTCGTTTCGGCTCATTTTCACACTCCTATTGAGTTTGCAAAGATACGAACATTTTTGAAACCGACAAAAAAAAGTTATTTTTTAACATTATTTTTATCAGCTGACCAATCAAAAAAATTGACTTCTTATCTATTTACGGCGCTCTTGGGCAGCGAGGAGCAGGGCGCCTGCAGCGAAGAGGAGCAACAAAAGCAGCGACACCAATGCCGGCCCAAGGGCGATGCCGAATGGTAGCGCAGCCATGAAGGCTGCGGGGGCTGTGAAGGGGATGTAGAGCAGCACCGTCGAGCCCCGTACAATCAGCGGCACCATCAGCAGCACCAATGCCAGAGGCCAGGCGACGGCGAGGGTCCATTGCAGGGCGTCGGCCTCGCTGTCGAGGCGTGAAGCAAGGGCAGCGAGCAACCCTCCGTAGAGGAGGAATCCAAGAAGGAAACATAGAACGAACATACCGGCTATCAACGGCAGGTTGATGGCGGCAAGGCCGCGCACCGTGTCGTCGACCAGAGCAACCGCAGCCGTTGCATCATTTCCGGCGGCATACTGGGCTGTGGCGGTAAATCCTTTGGTTTCAATCATTCCCGGCACCTGACGGGCCGCATGGAAAAGGTCGGGAGCGGCGGCCTGGATGCCGGCCACCGCGACGGCTGTGAGCGCTCCCCAGAGCAGCAGCTGGATCAGCGCCGTCAAAGACACTCCGGCAATCTTGCCGCCCATAAGCTGCAACGGGCTCACCGATGTGGCCATCACCTCGGCGATACGGTTCTGCCGCTCTTCCTGCACGGCACGCATCACCTGCACACCGAACATCATGAGCGCCAGCACCATAAGGGCGGCCAGGACGAAAGCCACGACGGTCTTGACGCGGGTGAGGCCTTCGCGGCCGGTAACCACATCGCGGGTATGGAGAAGGATATGGCTGCTCTCGACAGAATGGCGTTCGGCGGGCGAGAGGCCGTAGACATCTTCGAGGATGGCGTTGCGCAGCAACTGCTGAAGCTGGTTGTCGACCACGCTTTGCACCGCCAGCGAGGGCGGGCGGAAGCCCTGATAGTAGAGCGTCGCCTCGCGGGGCATCGAGGTCTCGCGCTTGGGAATGAAAAGAATGAGGTCGTCCTCGGAGGAGTTGGCCCGAGCATATTCAACACTCGCCACCTCCTTGAAATGCACCTCAGGGGTTGAGGCAAGTCCCGGGGCGAAAAGGCCCGTCTGGTCAGCTACCAGGACCGTCACAGGTCCGGCCGGACGCGAAGCGGCAAGCACCGGGAGGGCATACAAAGCCGCCAACACCAAGGGCACCAGAAGGGTTACTATCCAGAACGAGGGTTTCTTTATGCGGACACCTATCTCGCGACATACGATGAGCCACACTTTCTTCATAGGCGGATGGTTTTATCGCAAAGCTCGGCGGCGGCTTGCAGATTGTGGGTGGAGAGGATGATGGCCGCGCCCGCAGCCTTGAGGCTGAGGATTTCGCGGCGGAGCATTGCGCTGTTCTCCTCGTCGAAGCCGGAGAAAGGCTCGTCGAGGATCACCAGACGGGGATTGTGGGCGACTGTGGCGATGAACTGCAGTTTCTGCTGCATACCCTTGCTGAGTCGCGCCACCGGGCGGTTCCACCATGCGGATATCCCGAGCCGGGAGAACCAACCTTCGGCCGACACTTTGGCCTCGCGGCGCCTCATTCCTTTGAGCTGGGCAAGGTAGACCACCTGGGGGCCTGCGGCCGCATGGCGGTAAAGGCCGCGCTCCTCGGGCAGGTAGCCTATGCAGTCGAGGTCGGCCCGCGAAATGGGGTGCCCGTCGAAAAACACCTGGCCGGAATCGGGCTTCAGGAGGGTGGTGACAATCCGCAGGAGGGTTGTCTTTCCGGCGCCGTTGGCACCGAGAAGGGCCACCGCTTCGCCGGCGGCGACGGTGAACGACACATTGTCGAGCACGCGGCTGCCGTCGAACGACTTGGAGATATTCTCCACCTTCAGCAATACCTTGTCATCCATCGTTTATTTCGTTTTATCCAGTTTCAATGCCACCGTCTCGGCCGCCAGAGCCAGCAGGGCCAGCAGCAGGCAGAGCCGCCAGAGGCGGTGTCCGCCGTCGCGTTCGCGCAACACCTGGTCGAGCGGACGCTCGCCGGGTTGCAGCAGGCTATATTCCTTGCGTCCCCCGACGGCTTCGGCAATCTCGGATTGCGAGAGGAATTCGAGCCGCGATTCGCGACGACTGTAGTTGAACGCCAGCCGTTCCTGACCGATGGTATAGATGCCGGCCTTGGTCAGTTCGCCGTGAAGCACCATCAGCTGGCGCCCGCCTGCGCTACGCAGGTCGGGGATGAGGTGCAATTCGGCGCCGTCGGTGATCTCCGGCGGGCGGCCGCCGTCATCATACCTCGTCTGCAGCACTATCGGCGACGGGTCACCGAGTGTGTGGCAAGGGGCCGGCATGGGGCGGCTGTAGAGGGCCATATTATAGAATGTGGGAACGAAAAGGGCTTGGGAAGGGAAGTCGGTGAGCTCGGGCAGAGTTGTGAAAAGGTATACCCTGCCCTCCCCTGCCGGAGTGATGCTCAGCAGGTCGGAGCCGTCGGCAAGGGTGATTACCGACTGGCGGACGGCCTGACCGGTGGTAAGATAATGCCCCCTGACGGTGGGCATCTCCATATCGTCGCTGCGACCGCCGAAGACTCCGCTATAGAGGCTGCTGGCATAGTCGATGGTCGACGCTGTGCTCTGTCGCGCCACCCAGCGGCCGACCGTCGGTGCGGTCAAGCGTTGGAGGAGGTTGTTGAGCTCGGCCGGGACACCTTCGGCAGAAGGTATCACCAGCAGCGATCCGCCCCCTTCAACCCACTCGGCCAGCCATGCGGCGTCGCCCGACGGCAGCTGACGCAGGCCGTTGAGGATGACGAGCGACGCCTCCATCGCCTGCTGCTGCGAAAGTTGGGATGCATGGCGATAGTCGATTGCCGAATCGGAAGCGAACAGCCGTTGCAACGGGGCGCTGACCTCGCGGCCGTCGACCTCCAGAACGCCGATACGGCCACCGGTATTGAGGGCGAAATAATAGCTGTCGTCGTAGGTTACGGGATAGTCTTCCGTCTGCACCATCCCTTCGTGCCACCCCTCCTGCTCGATTTTGAACGGCAGCGTTGCCTTGGCAGTCGAGCCGGCGGGTATGTCGACTGTAGCGATTGCCCGCTCACGTCCATCGACATAAAGCCTTACGGGCACCTTCTCGGCATCGTGCGAGCCGCAGTTGGCGACCGTAGCCTCCACCACCACGCTTCCGCCCACGAAGTAGGCCGGGGCGTCGAGCCGCAGGGTGTCGATGAAGATATTGTCGCCGGCAGCACCATCGAGTGGCACCAATGTGAAGTTGGCAATACTGTCGGATGGCAACTGCGTGAGGTCGCTGGTGCTGCGCTGAAAATCGCTTATCAGGAACGCATGCCGGTTGGCGGCACCGCTCTGGGCCATGAAGGAGCTCTGACGTTCGGCCACTTCGGCCAGCTGACGCACCGCCGGCGAGGGCTCCACCTCGTCGAGGGCCGAGAGCAGTTCGTCGCGGCTGAGCCATCGCATCTCGCTGCCCTTCATGTCGGACGTGATCAACTGGTAACGCCCGCCGGCGCCATAGGCGGCCGCTATCTGACGGGCCTTGTCGCACGCTGCGGCCAGCTGCGATCCGTCGCGCGAGGCGGCCTCCATGCTGAACGAATTGTCGATATAGATGCTCACCACCGTCGAGCCCGACCGGACAGCCGACTCCCGACTGGGAATCACAGGCCCGGCAAAAGCCAGCGCCAGCATAGCCACAGCCAGCACACGACAGGCCAGCACCAGCCACCGGCGCACGTTGCTCCGACGGCGGCTCTCGGTCAGCAGGTCGGCCAATTCGTCGACATTGCTGAAATAGACTTTGCGGTAGCGGCGGAAGTTGAACAGATGGATTGCCACCGGCACCAGTATCGCCAGCAACCCCCACAGCATCGCCGGATGGCTAAACAGCATCCTTCACCTCCTTCCTTTTCTGCATTGCATGGTGACGGCAGATATCGCTTATGGGGCACTGGCCGCACTTCGGCTTGCGTGCCTGGCATATATAGCGGCCATGAAGTATCAGCCAATGGTGAGCCTTGGGTATGATGGCGTCAGGGATATATTTGACCAGTTCCTGCTCGGTATGCAGCGGGGTCTTCGAATTGACCGTGAGGCCTATACGGTTGGCCACACGAAACACGTGTGTGTCGACCGGCATTGCCGGCTGGTCGAACGCCACGGCGGCCACCACATTGGCCGTCTTGCGCCCCACACCGGGCAGGCGTTGGAGCTGATCGATGTCCGACGGCACCTCGCCGCCCATCTCCCCCACCAGCATCCGGGCCATAGCCGCCAAGTGGGCACTCTTGCTGTTGGGATACGACACCGACCTGACATACCGGAAAATATCCTCGTCCGATGCCTTGGCCATCGCCTCGGCTGTGGGATAAGCCTCGAACAGGGCAGGTGTTACCATATTCACCCTCTTGTCGGTGCATTGGGCAGAAAGCATCACCGCCACCAGCAGCTGGAAGGTGCTGCCATAGTGCAGCTCGGTCTCGGCAACCGGCATAGCCTCCTCGAATCGGGCCAGCACTTGGGCGTATAGTTCTTTCTTCGTCATATCTCGAACTCGACCGACACCAACACCGGGTAGTGGTCGGAAAGCGGTGTCTTGATTCTCTTATAGCTCAAAGTCCGCAACCCCTCGCTGCGGAACACCATGTCGATACGGAAAGCCAGCGGTCCGGCAGGCATCACGTCCGAGCCGATGCGGTAGGTGGCGCTGAAGCCGTTTCCGCATTCGGTGAACGTGTCGGTCATCTTGCGGCTCAGCTGGTGGTAGAGCCACGACCATGGGATATCGTTCAGGTCGCCTGCCAGGATGGTCGGCACCGTGCTTTCGTTGATTACTGGGGCGAGCAGACGGTTCCACTCCTGCTCATGGCTGAGTATGGTCTCCTTGATCTTGCCCTCGCCTTTCTCGCGGAAATTGCCGAAATCGTCGGCATCGAACCGGTAGCTGTCCATATGGACACACACCACCCGCAGGCGCTGCCCCTCGTGCATCAGCTCAACCATCACCTTCTCGGGGTCGAGCTGCTTGACATAGGATATGGGAACTTTCGAAAACACGACCGTACCATAGGGCACACCGTTCTTGGCCACCCGGGCGCCGAACCAGTGGTTGTAGCCAAGCGTCAGCAGGCTGTCGGTCACATTCACCCCCCGCACGGCGGCATATTCCTGGAGGCAGAGCACATCGGGCTCCTCCGAACGTATCAGCCCCACGAACCTCCGCGCAATACTGTCGGCCTCGACGGTGTCCTCGCCGTTGCCTTTAAACTGGTGGACATTATATGTCATCACCGCCAGGCGGTAGGGATGCTCCTCGAGCGACGGCACCTTCGACGTGCCGCCGGCCTGCAGCAGCAGGGGCACCATCACCCACCTTGCCGCGATGGCAGCCACCGAGAGCAGCAGCTCCCAGCGGCCCATCAGCATCCAGATGAGGATCATTGCCAGGTTCGCAAGCAGCATCGGCACATAACCGAAAGCCAGCAGCGACGGCAGCATCAGACGCGACGGTGCCACCACCCCCGCAAGGGTGGTGAGCACCAGTCCCAATGCCAACATTGCATTGATTGCGAACAGTATAGTGCGTAGTATCTTCATAACACAAGGATGCAAAGATACTACTTTTTTCGCACCCGTGCAAAAAGATTTTTCACCTTACCACCAGCTTGCCCACGGCATCGCTGCCGCTGGCCCGCAGGAAATATACTCCCGGAGCCATACCGCCGGTATCAAGGCGCACAGTCCCTTCGGACGAGGATTCCGCTTTGGCCACCACACGGCCCGAGGCATCGATCACCGTCAGGCTCCACCGGGGCAGACCTCCGTCGTATTCCACCACGGCCACACCGCTGGCGGGGTTGGGACGTACCGATATGCGCGGCGAGTGCCAATCCTGATTCCGGATACCGCCGGGGTTGTATGGGTCGGGGGTGCGGAAAGCCACCGTGTCGCTCCAAAGGCCGGTATCACCCACACCGCAAACCGGGCGTACGGCGATGAAATAGTCGGTCGAATCGCGCAGGATGCCCAATTCCGAAAGCTGGCACATTGGCTCGGTAGTCGTCAAACTCATATTCATCGCATTGTTCCACAACGCCACCTGCCACCTGCTCTCCCGACCTTGCGGCCGCCACATTGCCTCTACTCCTGCCGGGACTGTGTCGACCACAGCAACCTCGAGGCTGTCGACCGGCAGACAAACCGTCGCCACCGCCACGTCGTCGAGATGCAGATAGGCAGAATTCAACAAAGTGTCGACTATATGACTGGCATGGAACACAAAGCGGCCTGCGCCGGGCAGCCCTCCGGGCAACACATGGCGGCAGAGGGTCAAGTCGGTGTAGACCACCTTGTCGTTGAATACATTGATGGTATCGATGCCCGACACATAGTCGATCTTGAGCTGGATCATCGACGTATCGGTAAATCCTGATAACTCCATAGCCCTGGCATAGTAGGTCAGTTCGACCGGCTGGGGAGTCGGCGCCAGCTCGGGAGTGGCGAAGGCTGCGAAACCACGGCTGAAGATGGCGGTGAGCAGTTGTGTGCCGCTATGGGCGACTATCGGTGTAGAACGGATGTCGGGCGTTATCGAGGCGGTGTCGGTCACCTCCCAGCACCGGGGCATGCGGAAGATATGCTGATACTCGAAATCCTCCTCCCACGGGAGCTGGCGTGTGCCGCAGAGGGTGGTCAGCTGCAGCGTGGTGGCGAGGGTCATGCCCCCTTCGGGGCAGATGGAGCGCACCTCGACGGTATAGTCGGTGGCCGGGGCGAGTCCGTTGAGGGTCAGCGCTGTGGCTGTCACCATAGCGGTGTCCGAACCGTAGACCGACGAGACGACCACCTGGTAGGCTACTGCGTCGGAATCGGCATCGGCGGCGGGGATGATGGCCACCTCGGCCGTCGTGTCGCCGAGCGCGACAAGGGCAAGGCTGTCGGGACGCGAGCAGGAGAGGTTGTAGTCGACAACCACATCGTCGATATAGAAAGAGGAGCCAATCGATCCGCCCGTCACACCAAGCCGTATGGCGGGATAGTGGCCTGCAGCCCCGAAGCCGCGGAACGCGACCTCGACCTCGACCCACTGGCGGTCCACGGTGGGGATATATGTGTCGATCGGCAGGAAGGTCGTGGTGTCGTCCGGATTGGACATCACGCCGATATCCATCTTCGAATCGCCGGTCCACAAACAAAACACCCACATCGAGAGCTTCAGGTCGCTGAGACTGTCTACCTCGGGCAGGGCCACAAACATAGGGCTGTCCGGCTGCAAAACATTAACATAAAGGCTGTTGCCCGCCGTGCCGTGATACTGGTTGTTGACAGGACGGTAGAGGCCGACATAGTTCGACGGGGCAAAGCTGCGTATCGTCCAGCATGGGCTCAGGGTGCTCACCGAACCCGAGATGCAGTTGTCGAATGTCTCGACATACGGCAGTTCGGCATGAGTCACCATGCTGCAGGCGGTGGCGAAGGTTGTGGACACAAAATCCGACCATGTGCTGTCAGAGCATCGGTTATACACCCGGACGGTATACTGCGTGGCGGGCAACAAGCCCGTGAGCGTGAACTGCAAGCCGGCGGGAACGATGGTGTCGCTGTAGTAGCCGTGTGTCAGGATTACCAGATGGTCGGTACCGACGGTGTCGGCAATGGTGAGTACGGCCATCGAGTCGGCCAACGTGTCGACCGCGATGCCCTGCGGGTGGCCGCAACTGTAATCGTTCTCGAAAGTATCCCACTCACTGTCGGTCCAAGCGCCGGAACAAAGCTGGCGCACCTCGACATAGTACCTTCTCACCCCCGGCAGGCCGACAACCAGGGCAGTGTCGCCCACGACGGTGTCGACACTTATGGTGTCGCCCGGCGAGTAGCGCAGCATGACGAGGTAGGTACCCGGGGTGTTCACTTCGGTCCAGTGGACCACGGCGCTGGAGCGGGTTATGCTGTCGATGCCGATGGCCAGGGGCTTCATACACACAGGATAAGTTGTGAATTGTATCGTGGTGTCGGGGCCGGAGGTGATGCTGTCGCAGAGAATGCGCACCGAGATGGAATACTGCGTCTCGGGCTGCAGACCTGTAAGGGTGCAACCCTGGGTGACCACCGCAAGGCTGTCGGCTGTAACACCGTCGGTCCACGAAACCATATAGTTGCCCACACTGTCATAGTCGGTCCAGCGAATCTCGGCCGAGGTGGCGTTGTGGTGAGCCACGCGAAGGTTCTCCACCGCGATGCAGCCCTGGATGGTGTCGAGCACCACATCGTCGATATGGCAGCCGCCGACACCGTACTGGTTGGGCCAGGTTCGGAAGGCGATATACTGGCCTGCACCCGCATAGCGGCTGAGACGGACCGTGTAGCTCTGCCACGCAGCAGCGTTGGAGGTGCACAAATGCAACGGCACAAACGACGCTGTGTCGTAGGGACTGTCCATAACGCCGACCATCACAGGCCCGTCAGTAACCCGGAACGAAACCTGGAGGTCGTTCAGATAGTCAACCGGCGGCATAATTGCCCAACTGCCGAGGAAGAACAAATTGCAGTAACGGATGATAGTGCCCGAGACGTTCTGCTGCGAGCTCCAGTTGACGGTGCCTAGCTTACGCCAGCAGGCGGCCTCGGCGGCCGACTCGAAGTGCTGGCTGTAGGGCAGGTCGGCATGCAATATGGCGTCGCAGGATGTCTGGAACTGGACACTCTCCCAGCGGCTGGTGTCGGGCGAGCAGTTGGAGCGAACATACACAAAGTATTGCTGGTCGGTCAGCAGGCCGCTGAGGATGCAGGAGGTGTCGGCGACGGTCATCGAGGGATGGCCGGTGGTGCCAGGCGTGAAGTCGACCACATCATACTGCACCAGATATTGCGCGCCGGGCACCCCGTTGCCGGTCCAGGTGAGGGTGGCACCCTGCTGCCAGACATCGGTCACCGCCAGATGGGTCGGATGTGGACAAGGCGGCAGCGGGCGCACCAGGGTCAGCAGCAGCCCCTCCTGCGGAACGCCGTGCATCAACGGCACAGAACCGATACTTGCCGGGTTGGCGAGGGTGATACTGCTGTCGGTGTCCCAGTTGCCGACGGTCAGGATGCGGTCGTTGGCATTGTCGTGCACCACGGCAAAGGTGAAAATCGAATCCCAATAGCCCGCCTGCAAAGTCATCGGACCATAGCAGACGGCGATATCGCCGTTGGAATGGATATGCAGCTGGTAGCTGACAGTGTCGCCTGTGGCGCCGCTGCGGCGCAGGCCGTTCCACTCGATGACGAGTTCCTGGCCGCCACGGTCGTCGGGCCGCGTAAGCCAGTAGATCGACGACCAATAGCGCGGCATTTCCGTCTGGCCTACGAAGAACGGAATGATGGCAAACTCGTCGGAAGGCTGGTTCCAATGGACCTGGGCGTTGCTATAGGCTCCATAGCGACCCAGATTCACACGCCCTCGGGACGACACCTTTACATCCTGCCCTTGCGGGACGGTGGCACCGCCAAACTCAAGGTCGAACGGGAGGCTGATGATCTGCTCATAGACGCCGTGGGGCAGCGTAAGCGACGTGCCCGTCGATGCGATCGACTGCCACGTGGTGGTCTCGATACTCAGGCTATAATCCGGGAACAACTGCGCCCTCCCAGACAGGGCGGTGCCCAACAAGGCAACCAACAAGAGGATTCGTTTCATAATCTTTTGTATTTATAATAATTGTTTCTCTCCGGTATGTTCGTCGGACCCCACTTCGGGTCCGTTGTTTGCATATATGACGGAATAACGTCAAAATTTGTTCACTTTTTAACATTTCGACATCAAAATAATTTACACTACACCGATAATCAACAACATAACAAAACCACCCTACCCGCCAAAAGTTAAATCCACCAGCACAACAGATTTGGCATTGCTATATACAGACGTGAAGCAAGCCTAATTATCACATCAGAAACATCAATTTAAAACATATCCTCCACCCGGATTCCACCGCCGTTCTTCGATAGTTCTTCGATACGTCTTCGGTATTTCTTCGATCCGAATCGAAGAACAATCGAAGAACGATCGAAGAACAATCGAAGAACGGTGGTAGTTGATAGGTAGAAGATAGGTAGAAGGTAGGTAGAAGACACAGGGAATCAGCATGTTATACATACCTATAACTTATATGCCGCTGATTTATAACATAATAGACCTTAAAAAAACAGTACATTACTCCCTGTTTAAATGTTAAAATAATGTTAATTTTCACCTCGGGGTGTGACTCCAGGGGTATGCCGCGCGTTATAATATATAGGCAGGTTTTGCCTTCAGCCAAGTGGGGATAGCATCAACACAAACAATAAAAATAGGCGGTCGCATCATATGATGCGACCGCCTATTAAGATTTGATCAGTATAATCAAAGGCTTTGAAGAACTTCGGCGGCCTCAGGGTGGCCGTTTTCGGCGGCGATGGTGAGCCAGCGGCGGGCCTCTTTCTTGTTCTTCTTCACTCCGGTACCATCTTTGTAGAACATACCGATGATGTAGCAACTCTGGACGTCGCCGGCTTCGGCCGAGCGGAGGAACCATTTGGCAGCCTGCTCGTTATCCTCCTTGACGTAGATTCCCTGCGCATAGCAGTAGGCAACGAGGCGCATACCCCAAGCCGAACCGCCGTCGGCGGCTTTGTTATAGAGGTTGAAGGCTTTACGCGAGTTGAGCACCACACCCTCGCCCTCTTCATAGCAGAGGCCCAGACGGCACATGGCATCGAGGTTGCCGCGGTCGGCAGCCATCTGGTAGAGCTCGGCGGCACGCTTGGGGTCTTTGGGTACACCCGTACCTTCGCGATAGGAGTTGGCCAGACGGCGCATGGCTGTTACCGAGCCGTTCTCGACAGCACGTTCGTACCAGTAGAGCACCTTCGTGGAATCAACCTCCACACCCACACCGGCATTATACATTGCGGCGAGGTTCATCATAGCCTGTGAGGAACCGAGATTGGCGGCCTGACGGGTATACTGCACGGCCAAAGCGGTGTCGGCCTCACAACCAAGACCGTTGAGGTAGGCATAGCCGAGGAGCATATATGCATCGGGGTGCTGCCATTGCTCGGCGGCATTCTGGGCCATCTGGAAGGCCTGCTCGGGATTGGCTTCGACGCCATTGCCGTTCTGGAGAGCTCGGGCTACCTCGATATAAGCGTCGTGGTTGCCGTTGCGGGCGGCTGAGGCATAATAGCTCAGGGCTCCATCGTAGTTGCCGCGAGCTTCATGATAGACGCCCATCATATAGTCGCCACGCGGATTGTCCTGCTGCGAGGCGGAATAGTAGTAATAGATTGCGCTGTCGTAATCTTTCTGAAGACCACCACGTCCATAGTAGAGCATATCGCCCATCTCGGCCATTGCCCAGCTGCTGCCCATCCCGGCGGCATCGCGCAGATAGGGCATGGCGGCGGCGGTATCGATTGTACCGTCCAGACCATAGAGGTGAATCTGGGCAAGTGCGATTTTGGAACCAAGATGGTTTGGATCAGCCTCGGCTGCCTGACGGTAGAGCAGTACACCACGGGCGGTGTCAGCCGGGAGATATTCACCCTCGATATATTTCTCGCCCATAAGAAGCATAGCGGTAGGATTGCCGGAAGCGACTCCGCGCTGCAGGACCTCGACCACAGAAGCGGTATCGTTCATACCGTCGTAGTAGTTGGCCAGTTGCATGTATGCCGTCCCGTTGCCGGCATCGCACAACTGCTCGTAGATAATGCGGGCGCTGTCGGGACGCTCGGGGACACCTGCCCCTTGCAAATAGGCACGGGCAAGCAACAAGGCAGCATCCTGATTGCCTCCAGAAGCCGACTTCTTGAGATACGACGTACCGCGTTGCATATCTACATCGCTCTGCTCGCCAATAGCGCCGAAGAGCCAGAGGCGGCCGAGTTTATAGTCGCCCTCAGGCAGGCCACTTTTCTCGTAATATGTAGCAGCCTTCTTATAATCCTCAATGCCTGAATATTCGTCGCCGAGGCTTACAAAGCACTCACGCGAGCCAGCCTTTGCTCCCTTTTGGAGCAGAGCAAGACCCTGTTTCTGGTTGCCGGTTTCGATATAGGTATAGGCTTTATTGACATAAGCGTCAGTATATCCCAAGGCGATTGCACGGTCGAAATGTCGGAAAGCCTCGACGGTATCACCTGTCCAAAGGCAAATCTTGCCAGCTTCGACGAGGTCGCCAACCGAACCACGACGGGCAGACTCGATAAAGTAGGCCTTTGCTCGCTGAAGGTCAGGTTCGCCACCTATACTGCCGAAACCATAGCAGCGGCCAAGGAAATTGCAGACATCGTCATCCTGACGCTCGAAGGCCATCCTGGCATAGTACAGGGCCGAATCGGGTTCCTTCTGGTTGAGTTTAAGAATGGCCATCTGGGTCATGCTCTTGACATCTCCTTTGGCGATGCCGCGACGCCAGTAGTATTCGGCCTTTGCTGTGTCTTTTTCAGTCAAGGTGCCAAAGATATATGAGGTCGCAACCTCATTGTAATTGTTGTAGAAAGGCATATCGCCCACTCTCATCATCAGTTGCAAGGCAAGGTCTTTGTCTCTCAGGGTGCTGTCGGAAGCCGAACTGCGGAGTTCCGACTCGAGCATCATAAGGTCGACGTTGTTGGCGCCATACATGGCCTTGAGAGCCTCTAGTTCTGCAAAGGCGGCCTTCTCATCCTCTTTGCATCCCCACCCATAGAAACGGGCACGTACAGAGCCCATTGCAGCCTGCTGGTTGCCGGCGGCGACACCCTTCTGCAACCACTTGAAGGCAGTCTTGGAGTCGTTCTTGTAGCTGTAATATGAGGACATCGCAGAGAACTTAGCCGACGAGCAGGTCTCGTCCATCTTCTTTATATACGGCAAAGCCCGCTCCGGATCAAAGTCGATACTGTCGTCGCCATACATGTAGCCCCATGCCAGACGCGCGAGGGCGCTTTGCGCGCCGCGTGCGGCGGCTTGCTCCAAGAGGTCAATGGCTTTGCGGTAGTTGCGGGGTACACCGATTGCATCCTGATAGTGAATGGCAAGACGGGCCATACCTCGACCCGAGCCGACAGCAGCCGACTCCTGGGCAAGTCGCAGAGCAGTCTGCTCGTCGCGGGGGATGCCACTGTACCACAAATGGTAAAAAGCCAACGCAGCTTTGGCGTCGGCATTGCCTGCGGCAGCGGATTTACGATAAAGATCAAGGGCTCGTGCCGAGTCGACAACCACACCGTGGCCAGCCTCATAGCAGGCAGCCAAATCGAGCATGGCTTTGGCGTCGCCGGCGGCAACTTTCTTTTGCAGTTTCGCTGCGTCCTGGGCGGTGACCAAGAGAGGCAGGAAGGCAATTACAAGTATGACTATTTTCTTCATAGCGGGTTATTTCTTATCCTATATATAAAATAACCGCCGTGAAGACAAAAGTCTACACGGCGGGTGTTTTTTTCAGAATATTTCTTTGATGGTCTGGCTCTGGCCGTTGAAGACGATGGTGTCGCCGGGGTGTTTGCCGCGGAGGGCGGCGTAGATGGGTGTCTGGGCGGAGATGGCGAAGTAGACGTCGTTTCCGACCATGAATTTGCCTGCACCGATGGATATGAGAAACCGTTGCCGGTCGGTGACGACGCAGGCACCATGCTGGGCTGTGTCGAAGGGTGGCAGCTTGAGTAGGTCCTGCAGGTGGCGGATGCCTTCGAGGGCGTTGCTGTACTGGCGGGCGTACATGTCGCGCGAGCGGAGCATTTTGGTGCGGTATGAGTCGTAGCGGTCGACGTTGGCGCCGTAGTCGTTGCTCTGCTGCTGGGCGGAGTCCATCTCTTGTTTGGCCACATTAGCAATCTGCTCCTGCACGGCTATGCAGGAGCAGATGACTTTCCGGCGCTGTTCTTCGCGGCTCATCGCGTGCGGCCGGGATATTCTTTCAATGCCACTTCGAGGCATTTGATTGCTTTCTTGAGGTCGTCGATGCAGATGCAATAGGTGATACGGGCCTGATGGCGTCCGCGCTCGGGATCCACATAGAAGCCCGTGGCGGGAGCCAGCATGACGGTAGCGCCCTCATAGCTGAAGTCGGTGAGCAGCCACTGACAGAACTTGTCACTGTCGTCCACCGGTAGGTCTATCACGGTGTAGAAAGCACCTTTGGGCATCGGGCAGAAGCATCCGGGAATCTTGTTCACACCCTCGACAATCACGTTGCGGCGAGCAATATATTCCTTCTGCACAGCGTCGAAATACTCCTGCGGGGTCTCGACGGCGGCTTCGGCGAATATCTGACCGAACGAGGGGGGCGAGAGGCGAGCCTGGGCCAGGCGCATGGCGATGGCATAGACTTCGCTGTTGCGGGTCACGAGGCATCCCACGCGGGCACCGCAGGCGCTATAGCGCTTGGATACGGAGTCGAAGAGGATGACGTTGCGCTCGAGGCCTTCGAGCTGCATGACGCTGAAATGCTTGTGGCCGTCGTAGCAGAATTCGCGGTAGACTTCGTCGGCGAAGAGGTAGAGGTCGTATTTTTTAACCAGACCGGCAACTTTGAGCAGTTCCTCATGGGTGTAGAGGTAGCCTGTGGGGTTGTTGGGGTTGCAGATCATTATGGCTTTGGTGCGCGGCGTGATGGCTTTCTCGAAGTCTTCAATGGGGGGCAGCGCGAAGCCAGTGCGGATGTCGCTGGGGATGGTTACGATTTTGGCGTCGCAGAGTTTGGCGAAGGTGTTGTAGTTGGTGTAATAGGGTTCGGGGATGATGATTTCGTCGCCGGGGTTAAGGCAGACGGTGAAGGCCATCTGCAGGGCCTCGCTGCCGCCGGTGGTAACGATGATCTGGTTGGGGGTTACATCGATGCCGTGGCGGTGGTAGTAGTTGCAGAGGGCTCGGCGGTAGCTGGGGATGCCGGCCGAATGGCTATATTCGAGCACACCTTTCCACTGGGGCAGCTCACGGGCACTGTCGGCGAGGGCGGCAAGGGCTCCCTTGGGGGTCTCGATGTCGGGCTGGCCGATGTTGAGGTGATAGACGTGGACACCACGCTCTTTGGCGGCGTCGGCAAAGGGGACGAGCTTGCGGATTGCCGACTGCGGCAGATCCAGTCCTTTGTTTGATATCTGGGGCATAATGTTTTTACGTTGGGTTGAAAAATAAAGAATCTGCCTGCGCAGGGGACTGCGGCAGGCGGATTCTTCGCCGTTTGGTTAATTGTTCATTTTTTGCTTATTTCAGCGGCTGGGGACCTTCGACTTTGGCGGGCTTTTCCTCGACGCGGAGGGGTTGGGCACCGACGGTCTTGGTGGCAGGTGCTACGGAATTGGACTGGGGCTGCTGGGGAGCCTGGTCGGCTTTCACGTTGCCTTTGATGCGGAGCACCACGCGGGGGTTGTCGATGGCGTTGCTGGTGACGGTGACGGTCTTCGAGAAGCCGCCGATGTTGTTGGTGTTGTAGTGGACCGAGATGACGCCGCTCTGGCCGGGCATGACGGGCTTCTGGGTGTAGCTGGGGGTGGTGCAACCGCACGAGGCCTTGACGTTCTGGAGAATGAGAGGCTCGTTGCCATCGTTCCAGAACTTGAACTCGCAGTCGCCGTTGCCACCCCGCTGGATGGTGCCGTACTGGTGTTCCATTTCCTCGAAGCGAATCTTGGCGCCGTTGGCAGGGACGGTTTTCTCTTCGACATTCTGAGCGCTTGCCAGGGTGCCCATAAGGGCGAACAGGCAGATTAATGCTAGCTTTTTCATGTTATTGTTGTTTTAAGTTTGACATTCAATTCGGACTGCAAAATTACTAAATTTTTAGTACATGCAAATAAAAATTTATTGCACGCGTTCATATTTAATTTTTTTTAAGGATTGAGGAGGGTGTCGCCGGCTAGCGCATTTCGATCCAAAGGGCTGGCTGCTGCAGGCGGGTGCGGAGCCAAGGGAAGAGACGGGCGGTGTCGATGGCGGCTGGGTCCTCCGAAGGATCGGCGACCACATGGGCCACCAGGTCGGGGCCCACCCTGCCGATCCGCACCTCGTTGACTCCGGGGAAGAGGAGTGCAACCTCGGAGCTGACCGCAGTGGCGAGGGTGTCGAACCGAGTGTAGTCGGAAAGGCGCCGGTTGAGGAGGGTGATCTCGTCGGTGAGCGACTTGGTGACTGTAACCATCTGCCCATTGTCGGCCCCCTGGATGACGCTGAGTGGATAGTTCTTCAGCTTGTAGAGCGAAAGGTGGCGTCGGGCGTCGGCCAGCTCCTCGTCGCTGATATTGCGGCCCACGGCAACAATATTGATGGTGTCGGCGACGAGCTCGGCGCTGAGTATGACGGTGCCACTCTGGGCAAGCTCGTTTTTGACGAAGCGCTGTACGTTGCGTTCGCGGGCGTTCTGACCTACGATGTTCACCGTCATCACCACAGCGGGCAGCATTGTGATGACCACCACCCACGTTACGAGCCTGCGGCCACGCTGGGCCAACTCGGGGGTGAGGTCGGAATGGTTGCGGAAGCGGAGCAGTTTGACCCCCAAAAATGTGGCGAGGGCGATGAACACTGTGTTGATAAAGAAGAGGTAGAAAGCCCCGAAGAAGTAGCGCATCTGGAGGGTAGCCAGGCCGTATCCGGCGGTGCAGAGCGGCGGCATCAGGGCTGTGGCAATGGCCACACCGGGGATGACCTGCCCTTTGCTCTTGGTGGTGAGGGCAAGCACACCGGCGGCACCGCCGAAGAAGGCGATAAGCACATCGTAGAGCGACGGCGAGGTGCGGGCCAGAAGCTCGCTCCGGGCTTCGCTCAGAGGGGATATGAGGAAGTAGACGGTGGCTGTGAGTACCGAGATAAGGGTTGCAATACCGTAGTTTTTCAAGGCACGGCGCAAGAGGTCGTAGTCGCCTATACCCACCGAAAGGCCCATCCCGATAATGGGGCCCATCAGCGGCGAGATGAGCATTGCGCCGATGATCACCGCCGTGGAATTGACATTCAATCCCAGCGAGGCTATGAAGATGGCACAGATGAGAATCCATAGGTTGGTGCCGCGGAACATCACGCCGGCGCTCACCTGCGACACCACCTCGGTTTCGTCCTCCCTGTCGGCCATCAGGTTGAAATACTGACCCAGATGGCGGAGATATTGCCTGATACCCATATCTGCTGTTTATCAGTTGTTGTCGGGATAGACCGTCTTGCTGAACCAATTGAGCCAGTTCTGCACCTCGCTGCTGTTGTTGCCGACAAAGTAGCGGAACATCGGCAGCTCGCCCTGCTCGATCTTGCGCTGGTCGAGGGGTATGGCCTTGATCAAATCAAGCCATGTGCCCGACGAGGAGTAGAGAGTAAGCTCGGAGGCAGCGAGGTCGTAACGGAAGAAGTACCAATGGTCTTTGGCGGCCTCGATATAGAACACCATCTCCTGCTTGCCGTTACGCTTGACAATCTGGGCTTTGAGCTTGAGTTCCACCCCGAGGGGCTTGTCGCCCATCGAGACGAGGCCCACCTTGCCGTCGTAGAAGAGGCCCACGGTGGGAAGGTACTGCCAACGGATATTGTCGAAAAGGACGGTGCTCTGCATCTGCTGCGGGATGGTGTTCATCTTGCCTGTGGCGCTGTAGGCGGCATAGGCACCGCCACCCTTGTCGGCACCGAGGAGGTACATCAGGGCGTGACGCATCTCGGCATTGGTGGTGGCGCCTGCGGGATCGAGGCGGAGATCCTCCTTCAACGCTTCGCGCATAGCGTTGATCACATCGCCCGAGATCGGGAATGTGAAGCCGAAGACGGTGGCCAGATGGTCCTCTTCGGCCGAGCGGATACCGACCGAAGCGCTACCGTAGGTAAAGAACGAAGCCTGGGTGCGGCGCATATTGAAGGTCATCGGGCCCTCGCCCTCGACCAGGCAGTCGTCGGTGCTAAGCGCCAGATAGGGGGCCACTACGCCGTCGGGATCCTCAACCTTCTCCTCGGAGGCGATCATATACTGCTTGCGGTCGCCGAGATAGGTGAGCACACCGTGTGCGGCAAGCAGCTCGTTGTCGGCGGCACGCTCCTTGGTGAGGAACGAGGCGGTGGGGCGCAGGTTGTTCTTGTCCATAAGGATCGAGGCGGTGAGGCGGTTGCCCTTCCAGTCGGTAGGCAGTTCTGGCACCGTTACGTGGACATGCTCGGGGTCGGTATAGTCGGCATAAGCAAGCAAACCCAGCTGATCCTGCGGTATGCAGGGCTGGACGAGACGGACACCGCCCTCGAAGCGGAGCCACTGGTGGTCGCCTTCGGCGCTCACCTTGCCCGCGAATCCGAAGGCAGAACTGAGCAGGAACGAGGCGCTGTCGCTGATATTGCCGCGGGCGATGGTCACGCCACGACCGTCGACCGAGATATTGTCGAGGTAGAGGCGCTGCACTTTCTCGGTATCGTTGCGATAGTCGAGGAAGCCCTTGCCGGTATAGCTGTTGCGGCCGGCGACGAGGAGGTCGGCACCGGTGATATAGTGCCAGCCATGCTCACGGTCGGCAATAAGCTTGGCATTGTTGAGCACGCGCATCTTGCCGCCCTTGTCGATATGCACCGTGTCGTAGGAGGGGGCGATGGCGGCATCGGCCACAGCGATAATATAGACGCCCTGCGAGCTGAGGTCGCCACGTTCGTAGAGGTAGGTGCTGCGGAGCGAATTGTAGGTCATACCCTGCTGGGCGGCGTCGGTGCTCACAAAGCGCACACCGGGCATATCGCCCAGTTTGCCCACCCGCTGACGGAGGTCGAGACCTTCAAGACCTTCGCCACTGGGGCGCTGCGAGTTCACGATATCGAGCACCTTGCGGTCCATATCCCACTCGAAGCGGTCGGCGTAGGCCTCCATCTGCACCAGCTGCAGCTCGGTGCGGGCTGGACCGGCCACAATCTGAAGGTCGGCGTGGCGCTCGTCGTAGTCGACATGCGACCGCACATTGCGTGCGGTGAAGGCTATGTTGTTGTAGGTGTTGCTGCGGAGGGTGAAGTTAGACACTTCAGCATCCATCTGGCGAGCAGCCAGGAGGAAGCGATTGCTCTCGAGGGTACCTTCCTTGACCACTGCTGTGCCGGCGGCAGCGGCGCCCTTGGGCATAATGTCGAGGCGGCCGGTGAGCGAAGCATCGCCGCGATACATCGACATCGGGCCACCTTTGGCCAGCGTGGCCACAGCCATCGAATCCTGATAGGGCAGCCAACGGAGGTTGTTGCGGCCGCCCTTCACGTCGGGATAGCCGCGCTCTTCGCGGACGTAGAAGGTGTCGGTGGTGGCCATCGTCGAGTCGGGGAGGAAGAGGTAGCGCGACGAGGTGGAGTGCGAGGTGAGGTAATCCAGTTCACCCTCGCCCTGAAGGCCGTAGTGGTCGAGCGAGATACCTTTGTGGTAGGTGCCCTTTCCACCATAGGCGGGATAGCCCGCAGCCGGAGTCTCGGTGCGGAAACCGAGGTAGTAGTCGCGCTGGACGGTGAGAGGATAGGTGATGTCGGGGAAGATTCCGGCCGAAGTGAGCACACCGTTGAACTGGAGGCTGTCGGTCACGAAGTCGACCAGGTTGTTGAGGGTGAAGGGATGGAGGGTGTAGTAGAATTTGTCTTTTTTGTACTGTCCCCCACGGATATTCTTCTGGTCGTAGTAGACATAGCTGTTCTCGCGGCTCTCGAAGATTGGGTAGTCCTTGTTCTTGACCAGGCCGCAGTGGTTGTCGGGCTGGTCGACGCGCAGCGAACCCACCAGGTTCGAGAGGGGCGTCATCACGGGGTGAAGCGAGTCGGGGTTGTTGAAGTTCTCGACAGCGAAGTAGAGCTTTCGGATGTTGGGCATCTCGAAGCTGAAGTTCTCGTACGAGAAATCACAGTTGTTGACGAAGAAGACGAACTTGCCGGCCTCGATACGGCCGTCGAAATGGATGGAGCGGTTGCGGCCCACTATCACCTGGCGCCCGCGGGCCGAGTCGGGATAGACGACCACTCGCTGCGAATCGCTCACCACAAACTGCTCCACACCATTGATTGTGAGGTTGAAATCCTCCATCGACATACGGGCGTTTGCATCGCGCGAAGTGGATTCGAGCGAGATTGCATCATAGTCGAAGCCTTTCTTCTTGGTGAAAGCACGCATATAGTCGCCAAGTTTGTCTTTGACGCGAACCTTGCCGTTGATCTCGTTGTACGACACCAATCCGTGGCGGCAGAGGTTGTGGATCATCAGGAGGGTCTGCCCCTCGTCCATTCCGATATAGTTTGAGAAAGCCTTTGCCGAGAACTCGTTGTTGCCGCCGTCGGCATACTCGTAGACACGTTTCACGGGGCTCACCTCGTCGATACCCTGTATTTCGCGGTATTTGCGGTAGGTATAGTAGTTCGACGACTCGAACGAGGCCATACTGACGCTGCCTCCCGGCGAGAGGTTCGAGAACTCCACCTCGTTGCCGTCGACCTTCCAGGTGATCATCGCGCAGTAGAGGTCGAGCTCATGATAGGTGTCGACAAAGGGGCTGTAGTAGTTTCGCTTGGGGTCGTTGACGATGTTCACGCGGTGTTCGGCCGGCGAATAGCGGACGGTTACACCGTTGTTGGTTATCGAATCCTCGCCCATATAGAAGACCACAGCGGCGTTTTCGGCCGAGAGGCGCTCGGGGGTGATGGTGAATTTGAGCGAGGTGACGGTCATCTGGGGCTTCCCGTCGCGACGGAAGACGAGGCTTGCAGGATGCTTGCTCGAGGCGGTGATGAACTTCGAGCCGTTCATCATAAAGCTGCCGCTATAGTCGACGCCGGGCATGATGTCGGCAATGACAAAGTCGCGCTGGTAGGAGCGGAAACGGGGATAGCTGTACTTGCCGGGATCCATCGGCGACGAAAGGAGCTCCTCCACCTTGCCGATGATTGGCTGCGAGAAATAGTGGGTGTTCACGAAACGCACCGAATCGGCGGTGAATTTCGGGAACTTGGTCTCTGCACGATAGGAGCCGAGCAGAGCGTAGCAGGCTTCAGCCCCGAGGCCGGTACGCGTCCAGTTGAGGCGGCCGCCCTCGCCGAACCACTGGTTCTCCTTGTAGTTGTAGCGTCCGCGGGTGGCGCTGATCTTGTCCAGATCTTTGGCCGACGAATAGCTCAGGTCGGCCTCCTGGTCGATATACACCCATGTGGTGCCGTCCTCGGTGGCGATGCGGAAGGGGGTCTTCGCGTCGAAACGCCACACACAGCTGTTCGAGCGGTAGAGCACCCTCTCGGCGAGCATCGCCGAGCTGAAATCAACCCACTCGTTCACGGCTTTTCCCTTAGCGTTGCGCTTGGCGAAACCTTCCAGCACGCGCATCCACTGGTCGAAGTTCTGCGCTCCGCCGGGGGCGGTGGCATAGGCCGTCATAGTGGCCACAACGGCCGTAATCTCGGGATTGCCGCGCAGCTTGGCTTTCACGGTATACTCGTAGACCTTCGCGGCGCGCTCCTTCATCTGGTCGTCGAAAGCGCCGTACGAGGCACGGAAGGCCTTGATGGTCTTGGTGTTCTCCTTCTGGCGGTCGCCGTCGGAGGTCGATTTGTTGAGGAATTCGAGCAGCTCGTCGGGCAATCCGGCGGCGGTGAATTCAACAGTCTTGGGCTTTTGGGCGGCGGCCGCGAGCGGCAGCAGCAGCGCAAGCGTCAGTATCAGGTGTTTTATCTTCATATTCATACAATATTTCAAAATGCAAAAATACACCTTTTTCCCCACCCCGGAACCGGGCTTCGGAAAAAGTTATCAAAAGCCGCCTGTTGATTAATCGCCAAGCAGCTCCCGATGAGGGCTGAGTGTAAAAAAGCACCACGGAGGGTGCTACAACCTAAATTGAGATTATGAAATTTTTTTCTTGAGCGACAAACGGGGCTCGAACCCGCGACCTGCGGCTTGGGAAGCCGCCGCTCTACCAACTGAGCTATTGTCGCCTTTCGATCAATC
>ONYC01000014.1 GCA_900321975.1 uncultured Bacteroidales bacterium | reverse complement strand
GTTCTTCGATCGTTCTTCGATTGTTCTTCGATTCGAATCGAAATACTATCGAAGAACGATCGAAGAACAATCGAAGAACGGCCGGACTTGATGCGGAGCTGATACGGAAAAAATATTTTGCCATATCGCACAAATATTGTATTTTTGCAGTTTCAAACAAGGGTAAAACCATGATAACAAAACTCTACAACGGCAACCCTAACCCTCGCGAAGTCAGACGGGTAGCCGACCTGCTGCGCGACGGAGGCATCGCCATCCTGCCTACCGACACGCTCTACGCCTTCTGCTGCTCGATGGAGCACAAGAAGGCCGCCGAGCAGATTGCCCAACTCAAAGGCTACCGGCTGAAGCAGGCCAAATATTCGATGCTCTGCGCCTCGCTGAGCCAGGCGTCGGAATACTACCGTTCGATCGACCGCGACACCTTTGCGCTGCTCAAACAATGCCTCCCGGGACCCTTCACATTCATTATGGAGGCCGCCGGCTCGGTGCCGCGTAACTTCCAGAATGCCAACCACACCATCGGCATCCGCGTTCCCGAGAACGACATCACCCGCGCCATAATCGATGAGGTGGGCACGCCGCTGATATGCACCTCGGTACGTCCCCTCGACGGCGACGACGAGGTGGAGAACTACACCGACCCCGAGCTTATCCACGAGCGCTTCGGCTCGCGGGTCGACATTGTGGTCGACGGCGGTATGGCCGACGTTGAGCCCTCGACGGTGGTCGACTGCTCCGACGGCGTCGAGCTGGTGCGTCAAGGAAAAGGAATTATCGATTTGTAAAACATATACCTGATGATGAAACAGATACAAAAGGCAGCCGACCTGCAGGCGGCTGTAAGCGAAGCAAAGAAGCAGAACCTCAGCATAGGTCTTGTGCCCACTATGGGCGCCCTCCACGAAGGGCATCTCTCGCTCATCGAGCGGGCGCTGAAGGAGAACGACCTGGTTGTCGTGAGCCTCTTCGTCAATCCCATCCAGTTCAACAACAAGGAGGATCTCGAGAAATATCCCCGCACCATCGAGGCCGACCTTGCGCTGATCCAGAAGCTGGAAAGCTCCATCGAGAAGAAAGCCACCGGGCTGCTGGCCTTCACCCCGACGGTCGACGAGATGTATCCGCAGGGCGAACCCAAGGAGGTCTACCATTTCGGCCCCGTCGAGGAGGTGATGGAAGGCCCTCGCCGCCCGGGTCATTTCAGCGGAGTGGCCGTTGTGGTGCGCCGCCTGTTCGACCTTGCGCAACCCACCCGCGCCTACTTCGGCGAGAAAGACTACCAGCAGATAGCCGTCATCCGCTCGCTCCTCGAGCAGATAAAATACCCCATCGAGCTTGTCCCCTGCCCCATCGTCCGCGCCGACGACGGCCTCGCGCTCAGCAGCCGCAACATGCGCCTCTCGCCGGCCGCCCGCAAGATGGCTCCCGCCATCAACGCGACCCTCGAGCAGGCCGCCGAAATGGCCGAATTCGAGGAGGTCGACGACGTCAAAGAGTGGGTGCTCGACACCCTTGCCTCGTTCCACGAGGTGAACGAATGTCCCGACGACCTGCGCTTCGAGCCCGAATATTTCGAGATTGTCGACGCCCGCACCCTCCAGCCGATAGCCGACTGGGACGAAGCCGGCGACCTCGGTGCAGTCGGCTGCATAGCCGTCTGGCTCGACGGCGTGCGCCTGATCGACATAGTGAAATTCTGACTCCGGCCCGTCCGAACCAGACTCAGAAAAATAAAAAAAATATAAAAACCGGCAATATGTCGGTTTTTTTTCGTATCTTTGCAGCCAAATAAATATCAACGTATTATGTCCGACACCCTCGTAATCACCCCTACCTACAACGAAAAGGAGAACATCGAAGCTATCATCCGCAAGGTCTTTTCGCTCCCCAAAGAGTTCGATATGCTTATTGTCGAAGACAATTCGCCCGACGGCACCGCAGCCATAGTGAAACGCCTGATGCAGGAATTCCCCGAACGTCTGCATATCGTCGAGCGCAAAGGCAAGCTCGGCCTCGGTACCGCCTACCTCGACGGTATGCGGTGGGGCAATGAGCACGGCTACGAATACATGATCGAGATGGATGCCGACTTCAGCCACAATCCCGACGACCTGGTGCGCCTCTACGACGCATGCTCGACCGGCAAGGGCGACGTGGTGGTGGGCTCCCGCTATGTGGGCGGCAAGATATCCGTCGTCAACTGGCCCATGGGACGCCTGATGATGAGCTACTTCGCATCGAAATACGTCCGTATCGTTACCGGAATGAAGGTATGCGACGCCACCGCCGGCTTCGTGTGCTGGAGCCGCCGCGTGCTGGAGAAGATGAAATTCGACAAAGTGAAATTCGTCGGCTACGCTTTCCAGATCGAGATGAAGTACACCGCCACCCGGCTGGGCTTCAAGGTCTACGAAGTGCCCATCATCTTCACCGACCGCGTGCTCGGCACATCGAAGATGAGCATGAAGATCTTCAAGGAGGCCTTCTTCGGAGTGTTCGACCTCAAATTCCGCCCTTGGAAGAACTATTGATGCATCCGCACTCTTCCATGCCGGGAAAGACATATATCGCCCCGAAGCTCGTCGTAGTGCACTTCGCCATGGAACACGGCTACGCTTTGTCGACAGGTTCCATCGACCCCGAGCAGCTGCAGATGGACCTTGTGATGCTGGGCATCGAGGAAGAGGGGAACTACCAGCAAACCGAAGTGTTCTACATCGGGTGGCGCGATTCCGAAAACAATGGATTCTTTGACTAGAAACATATATTCACTCAACCAAACAATGAAAAAACACATATTGATATTCACCCTGCTTTTGGCCGCAATTCCTCTGACCAAAGCCCAGGACAAACTCCTGCAGTGGGACCAGTTGATGGACCGCAGCCTTTACCCCCAGCGCGAAATGATGAGTTTCATCTTCGCCCCCGACGGCAAGACCGTCACCTACTACAAGGGTGGCGAGGACAAAGGCTTCTATGGCTTCGACGGCAAGAAGGAGTTCAAGCTCTCCGAAGCCCAGCAGGATTGGCGCAAGCCCAAGGACAACGACCCCAAGCTCGAGGAACGTGTCGAGCTGAAGGAGGGCAACCTCTATGTCGACGGCAACCTCGTGGAGCGCGGCGACGGCTACAATATCGTCCTCGGCGAGAGTGTCCACCGCAACGAGTTCGGCATCAACGGCGGCCTCTTCTGGTCGCCAAAGGCCAGTCGGCTGGCCTTCTACCGCATGGACCAGAGCATGGTGAAAGACTACCCCTTGGTGAACACCAAAGCCCGCGAAGCCGAGACAATGCCTATCAAATACCCTATGGCCGGCATGAAGAGCCACGAGGTAACCGTAGGTGTATGGGACTGTGCTTCGCAGAAGCTCGTCTACCTCAACACCGCCCGCGACACCACGGTGCACGAGCGCGAGATGTACCTCACCAATATCGCCTGGAGCCCCGACGAGAAGTTTGTCTATATCGCCAAAATCAACCGCGAACAGAACCACATGTGGCTCGAACAGTACAATGCTGAGTCCGGCGACTTCATGAAGGTGCTCTTCGAAGAGACCAACCCCCGCTATGTGGAGCCTTGCGAGCCCATGATCTTCCTGCCAAGCAACGGCAAGCGGTTGCCTGGCGGCGACCAGTTCCTCTGGTTCTCGATGCGCGACGGCTACAAGCACCTCTATCTCTATAATATGGACGGCACATTGGTGAAGCAGGTGACCAAGGGCGAGTACGAGGTCGAGGGCTTCATCCAGTTCGACAAGAAAGGTGAGAACATCTTCATCTATGCCAACAAGGATAACCTCGCCGGCCGCGACGCCTACCGCGTCAACCTCAAGAAGGGCACTATGGAATGCCTTACGATGCAGGAGAATGGCCTGCACGGTACCCATAGCGTGGCTATCAATGAGGCAGGCACTATGTGGGTCGATATGTGGAGCAGCGTCTCCGTGCCCATGCGCGCCGACCTGCGCGACTGGAAGCACAAGAACCCCATAAAGACCTTCTTTGAGGCCG
>ONYC01000036.1 GCA_900321975.1 uncultured Bacteroidales bacterium | reverse complement strand
GTGCCGCCGTTCTTGTTCATGATAGACTTAATGTTGGCAACGGTGCGGTTGTTGTTGTCTGAGAGGGCCTCGATGAAGAGGGCAATACCGTGGTTGACGTGGCACTCGAAGGTGAGCTCCAGCATCTGGGCGGCATCCTTGTCGGTGGCCTTGTTGATTGAGCGCTGCAGGGTGTCCTTGGGCATGTTGCAGCCGCGGGCGTTCTGGATAAGCAGACGCAGGCGAGGGTTGCTGTCGGGGTCGGCACCACCTTCGCGGACGGCGATGGTGACTTGTTTCAGAATGTTACTCCACTGTTTCGAGCGCTTGGCATCAGCTGCACCTTTGGCTCTCTTAATCTTAGACCATTTGTTGTGTCCTGACATAATGATGAATGTTTTATTTGTTGTTTTAAATTACTGAATTTCCTGTTTCACTTTATTTTCCATCTGATATAGGTGATGGGCTTGCCCACTTCGAGGTACATCTTCTCGTAGAACGTCTGGGTCATTTTGGCCTCGTCAAGCGACGCCTGCTCCGCCGCACCATACAGGTCGGCAGTAGCGTCCATCACCTCGACATCACGTGTGGGAAGCACTTCGTTGAGGGTATAGTCGTAGAGTTCCTGCGAGTCGGTCTTAAGGTGCAGGGTGCTCTGCGGGGCAAGTATTCGACTGTACGTATCCAGGAACCTGGGCGATGTAAGGCGCTTGTTGGGCTTCTTGAGCTGAGGGTCGCAGAAGGTTATCCAAATCTCGCTCACCTCGCCGGCGGCAAAGAAGCGGTCGATCAGCTCGATATGGGTACGGATGAAGGCCACATTGGGCAGCGGTTCCTCGACGGCGGTCTTCGCACCGCGCCAAAGGCGTGCACCCTTGATATCCACTCCGATATAGTTGCGGTCGGGATGTATGCGGGCAAGAGCGACGGTGTAGTCGCCTTTTCCGCAACCAAGCTCGAGGGTGATCGGATTATTGTTGCCGAAATGGTCGCTCCAACGTCCACGAAGAGCAAATCCCTCCTGTTCCAACTGGTCGAAGCCCACTTGGAACAGGTTAGGGAATGTCAGGTTCTCGGCGAAGCGCTGCAGCTTGTGATGACCCATCAGACTACCATTCTTTAATCACCACGTCGCCGTCGTACCAGCTCTTCACGTGTTTGAACAATGCCTCCGCTGCGGTACGGGTCGAAGCGCTGCCCATACTTACATAGTAGAGGTCGTTCTTCTCGATGATATATGCATCGCAACCTTGCTCGTGGAGACGGGCTGTGAGGTTGGCGGCGGTGCTGCGGTTGAGGTAGAAGCCGGCGATAAGGTCGAAGCCCTGCTTGCTGTCCTTCGAGACATAGACGAACACCGGGGTCTCGTCCGAGGCTTTCTTCTTGTCGGCCACTTTCTTCTTATCCTCGACAGCCTTCTTCTCGTTATCCTTCACCTGCTGCACTTCGGCGGCGGTCTTCTGGGCTGCGCCGCCCTGCTGGATACCCAGCTCGTCGACCATAGCATAGAGGATATCGTCGAGGACGCTGTAGTTCATCAGCTCGGTCTGCACCTTGATACGGGCGTTGTTGGCGCGCTTAGCCTTGAGGCAAGGTTCGTTGAACTTATAGATGTAGTCGTTGTACGGTATCAGACGCTGGACAGCGAACTGATCGCCAAGCAACTCACCCATACGGTCGGAGGCATACTGGCGCACGCGGTCCATCATCGGGGCGCGGGCACCAGCATAGCCGCGGTCGGCCAGGTAGTTGCTGATGTATTCCGACAGGTTGCGGCACACGCGGTCGGTATTGCCGTTCACGTCGCGCGGACCATATTCAATCATATCGGTGTTGAAGGTCAGGCTGTTCACAGCCGGCACATCGAGGTGCTTGCCGCTCTGTGAGGCTGGAGTCTCGACGGGGGCGGGCTTACGTTCGCCGCGTTTGACCATATAGTAGTATGCACCGCCGGCCAGCAACAGCAGTATCAGCAGTATGAGCAGCAGTATCGGCCAGATGCTGCGTTTCTTCCTGCTTTCATCCTTTTCGTTATTGGTATATTGGTTGGTCGGGAGCAGCTCGTCGGCAAGCTTGCGGTTGCGTTCTGCCTGTTTGGCAGCTTCCTTCTCGGCCTTGCGGGCGGCCTTCTCGCTGGCGCGGATGGCGGCAGCGTTTGCGCGTTCGGCCTCGACGCGGGCCTTCTCTTCGGCCTTGGCCTGCTGGCGGGCAGCGACGGCGGCAAGAGCAGCAGCCTTTTTGTCAGCCTTGATACGCTCTTCCTCGGCTTTCTTCTCTGCCTTGACACGTTCTTCTTCAGCCTTCTTCTCAGCACGGATGCGTTCCTCTTCGGCGCGTTTCTGCTCTTCTTCGGCACGCTTCTCAGCTTTGATACGCTCCTCTTCGGCGCGCTTGTCGGCTCTGACGCGTTCCTCTTCAGCTTTTCTGCGCTCTTCTTCAGCACGCTTCTCGGCCTTGATACGCTCCTCCTCCGCTCTTCTGCGCTCTTCTTCAGCACGTTTCTCGGCTTTGATACGCTCCTCTTCTGCTCTTCTGCGTTCTTCTTCGGCACGTTTCTCGGCTTTGATGCGTTCTTCTTCGGCTTTCTTTTCGGCCTTCAAGCGGGCGGATTCGGCTTCTTTCTCGGCTTTGATACGCTCTTCTTCGGCCTTCTTTTCGGCCTTGCGCATCTGCTCTTCGGCGCGGCGGAGCTCTTCGGCGGCCTGCTTCTCGCGGGCCAGGCGTTCCTTCCCGGCCTCCTTCTCGGCACGGATACGTTCTTCTTCTGCTTTCTTCTCCAGACGCTTACGCTCTTCTTCGGCTTTCTTTTCGGCTTTCAGGCGTTCCTTCTCGGCCTTTGCGGCAGCCTTCGGATCGACAAAATTGTCTTTCTCGCGCGATATCTCTTCCACTTTGTCCAGCTCGCCTTCCCAGTTGCTGTCGACAACGGGGACGGGTTCCGGTTCGGGTTCGGGCATGGGTTCAGGCTCTGGCTCGGGTTCGGGCTCCGGCTCGGGAACAGGTTCTGGCTCGGGTTCAGGAGCAGGCTCGGGCTCGGGAGCAGGTTCCGGCTCGGGTGCCGGCTCGGGCTTGTCTTTGATGACGGGGACGGGCTCGTCGTCGAACTGGGCGAACGGATCGGCCTCACCCTCATGGTCATAGAGCTTAACATCGGTCAGCGGCACCTCGTCGCTGTCGGCATCGAGCACAAGGTCGTCGGCCACGCTGAAGACGAATGTCTTCTTGTCCTTGCACGAAAGGGTACCGAGACCCATAAATGTATGACTGCCATTGCTTTTAATCCTGTCGGTAAGGGCATCGACATAATTGCGCCACATCTGCTTTGCCACATCCTCGCTCACGCATTCGCGCTGGGCGATGGTCTGAACCATAGTGGTGTCGCCGGCGGTCTCGGTGCCGAACGCAATCGTATGGCTTGCAGGATAGTAAGTATTAGTCGCCGGATCGTGATAGGGTTCTTTCAGAACACTCTCCATAGTTCCGATACCAGGGATTTCAACTCGTTTACCCTGTTGCAGCAATTCTACAATTAAGTCAGAAATATTCATAAAATTCGATTTATATTCTTCAGCAAATCAATTATTTAATTCTTTCCATTTGACTTCGGCCCGAACCAGGTCCTCGGGCGTGTCGATACCGACTCCGTCATAGTCGGTGTCGGCCACAGCTATCTGATAACCAGCTTCCAACCAACGCAACTGCTCCAATTTCTCGCTCATTTCCAGAGCGCTCTGCGGTAGCTTGCAAAGCTCGAGCAGCACATCGGTACGGAAGGCATACATGCCTATATGTTTGTAGTACTCGCCACTGACAAGCCACTGTTCCTGAGGCACATCGCGGCGGAAAGGTATTGGCAGTCGGCTGAAATACAACGCCCGGCCGGCCGCCGAGCTCACCACCTTGACACAGTTGGGCGAGAGGAGGTCGTCCTGCTCGACAATACGGCGGCGGAGGGTTGCTATCTGAACCTCAGGGTCGCGGAAGCAAGCAGCCAATGCCTCGATATCGCACGGCCGCACGAAGGGCTCGTCGCCCTGAAGGTTCAGCACAATATCATAGTCAGAGCCTTGTGCATGAAGCTTTTGAACCACTTCTCCACAACGGTCCGTGCCGCTTTTATGCTCGGTCGAGGTCATTACGGCGACTTTACGGCCCACTGCCGAGTCGATGCATGCGGCAATCCGATCGTCGTCGGTCGCAACTCGCACATCGTCAATCATTCCGGCTCCGCTGGCACGCTCATACACGTGCTCTAATATCGGCTTGCCACCCAGCAGGGCCAGAGGCTTGCCGGGGAAGCGGGTCGATGCGTATCGTGCCGGTATTATGACGAGGGTTTTCATTCTCTTGGTTTTATGCAAACAGGCTGTTGAACTCGGCGTCTATCTGGTTGATAATCTGGCCCAGGGCTGCACGGTCCTCGACAAAGTCGCACTCGTCGGTGTTCACCACAATCATCTTGCCCTCATAGTTCTCGGCCCAGTTCTCATATCGGTCGTTGAGGTTGGTCAGGTAGTCGAGACGGATGCTGTTCTCATACTCGCGTCCGCGCTTTTGGATATGGCGTATCAGGGTGGTTACATCGCCCCGCAGATATATCATCAGGTCGGGCTTGGGGAGCAGCGTGTAGAACAGGTCGAAGAGGTTGGTATATGTAGCCAAGTCCCTGGAATTCATCAACCCCATGCTTTGAAGGTTGGGGGCGAAGATACAGGCGTCGTCGTAGAGCGAACGGTCCTTGATAAAGTTCTCGCCCGAGTCGCGCAACTCTGCAAGCTGCTGGAAGTTAGCATAAAGCGAGTGCACAACCATATTGAACGACCAGCGGCGCATATCCTCCGAGAAACTTGCCAGATAAGGATTCTCATCCGTCGGACCGAACACAGCCCTGTAGCCATAATGCTTCGACAGGAGCTTTGTAAGCTCTGTCTTTCCTGCGCCTATATTGCCCGAGATAGCTATCTGCATATATTTTTTATTATGCCATATACAACGCTTCAATCTGAAACATAAATATATAGCAATGTTTTACCACATTGTTTGAACTCGCAAATATACAAATATTTTTGAAATAATAACAAAAAATCTGTAATCCGGCCTATTTTTTTTCACCCTGATTCTCCGCATCTTCACCCTATCCTCTACCTATCAACTACCACCGTTCTTCGATAGTTCTTCGATTGTTCTTCGATCGTTCTTCGATCGTTCTTCGATTCGAATCGAAATACTATCGAAGAACAATCGAAGAACTATCGAAGAAGGGCCGGAATCATACCGGAGAACAACAATTGCTAATCGGCCGGAAAAACTCACCAATCCACATAGTATTAGACGTTTACATTACCTTCACAAACTTGCTGGCACAAAAAGATAACCCGCTCATTCCATAGCAGTTAGTGAGTTATGACGGATATATTTAAATTTACGTCGCGTTAATTTTTTGATAATTTATATTTTATGTGTATCTTTGCAACTGAAAAACAATACCGCAAAGTGCGGTGTAAATTCGTTCTATAAATTATTAATCAGACTGTTATGCAGCACATTGACAACCTTGACCAGCTAATCAAAATGGCATTGGCCGAAGATATCGGCGACGGCGACCACTCCTCTCTGGCATGTATTCCGCCCGAGGCAGAGAACTCGGCCAAGATGGTTGCTAAAGCCGACGGCATTATCTGCGGCACCGAGGTGGGCGAACGCGTGTTCACCCTGGTAGACAACAGCCTGAAAGTAAACATCCTGAAGCACGACGGAGAGCCGATTCACAAGGGCGATATTATCATGACCATCGACGGTCATGCGGGCAGCATCCTTACCGCCGAGCGTACAGCACTCAATTTCATGCAGCGCCTTTCGGGTATCGCCACCGAGACCAACCGTATGGTCAAAATGCTCGAAGGCCTTGACACCAAGCTTCTTGACACCCGCAAGACAACCCCCAACATGCGTTTGCTCGAGAAATATGCCGTCCACTGCGGCGGCGGCACCAACCATCGCATCGGCCTGTACGATATGATTATGCTCAAGGACAACCACATCGACTTTGCAGGAGGCATCGTGGCCGCTATCGACCGCACCCGCAACTACCTGAAAGCAAAGAACAAAGACCTGCGAATCGAAATAGAAGTCCGCAACCTCGACGAACTTCAGACGGTACTTAACCACGGGGGTGTGGATCGTATCATGCTCGACAACTTCGACACCGACACCCTTCGCGAGGCGGTGCGCCGCATCGACCACCGCTACGAAACCGAAGCCAGCGGCGGAATCACCGAACAGACTCTGCGCCAATACGCTGAGACGGGAGTCGATTTCATCTCCGTCGGTGCCTTGACCCACCATATCAAGAGCCTCGACATTTCGCTGATAAAGAACTGATTGACACATAGAACACGGTGGCCAGAAGCAAGGCATACATACGACTCTATACAGGCAAGGCCAAACAAACCGGCCGGGGGATGCTCTATAAGCGGTGGGTTCGCAGCACTCTCTACTTCCTGAAACACTTTACCCTGCCCGGAAACCGCGGTGTCCCCATCTACGACGTTCTGCGATATTTCCTCGTAAGCATCTTCAACGGAACACTTTGGCAACGCTCGAAGGGTCTCGCCTACTCGTTTATGACGGCCATTCCACCTCTGCTGATCTTCCTGTTCACCCTGATTGCCTATTTCCCGGTAGACGGCCTTCAGGACGAGCTGCTTACGGGTCTTGGGGGCATTGTTCCCGAAGCCATTCTGGGCCCCCTCTCGAACACCGTCAACGACGTGATGGGTCATCGCCATTCCACCCTCCTGTCGATTGGTTTCATATCATCTATCATCCTGGCCGCCAATGGTATGAACGGCGTGATGTCGTCGCTCAACTTCGCCAACCAGAGCGTCGAGAAGCGCCCTTGGCTCGAGCGCTACCTGATATGTATCGTGCTCGTGTTTGTATTGTTCATACTCATCGCATTGGTACTCAGCCTTCTGATAGGACACAAATACCTGCTTCAGATAATTTTCTCGCAAGGCTGGATGAACATAACCACCTTCAACACCCTGCTTTTCAATATCGGACGCTGGCTGCTGCTCACCTTTGCGACTCTGCTCGCTGTGTCGATAATCTACTATTGGGCGCCCGTGAAAAAGCAGCGGGTCGGATTTTTCTCGGCGGGGTCGGTGCTTTCAACCGGTATGTTCTTCGTATTAAGCTGGGCGCTAGGAATCTATCTCAACAATTTCAGCCGCTACAACCTGCTCTACGGCTCGATAGGAACACTGCTGATGCTGATGTTCTGGATATTCTTCAACTGCCTCGTGCTCCTGGTAGGTTACGAGTTGAATATCAGCATCTACAACGGATCAATCCAGAAAAAGAACCGCGATAACAAAGCACTCTGGCGACAGAGACACCAAAACATAAAAGATGATTATACAGAAAGAACGAGGAAAGGTGATAGCCAATAGCGGCTCCACCAGTCAGAAATTCAAGATGGTAGCCAAGACTATGGTCAGCCTCGAGGAGGTGCTGGCCGACGAATTGCGCGCCCTTGGGGCAGAAAATGTCACCCCCATCACCCGCGCCGTCGAGTTCGAGGGCGACATGCGCCTGCTCTACCGCGCCAACTATTGCTGCCGCACCGCTCTGGCAATCCTCAAACCATTTGCCGAATTCGATGCGAACGACGAGCAGGAACTCTACGACCAAGTGTATAAGATACGTTGGGAGAAGATCTTGGATGTCGACTGCACCTTTATGATCGACAGCACTACCAGCGGCGAGGTGTTCACCCACAGCTATTATGCCGCCCTCAAGACCAAGGACGCTATCGTCGACCGCTTCCGCCGCAACTTCGGGAAGCGCCCCTCCATCGACACCGAAATGCCTGATTACAAGTTCAATCTGCATATTCGCGACAACCATGTTACCCTGCTGATGAACTCGAGCGGCGACTCGCTCCACAAACGTGGCTACCGTCAGGGTGTCGGTATCGCCCCCATCAACGAGGTACTTGCAGCCGGATTGCTCAAGCTGGCCGGGTGGAACTGCGACTGCAACTTCTACGATCCCATGTGCGGATCCGGTACCCTGCTTATCGAGGCCGCTATGATGGCCAACAATGTTCCGGCCCAGTACTATCGTGGCAACCGCTTCGGTTTCACCAAATGGAAGGAATTCAACCTCGGCGAGTGGAAAAGCGTCAAGAACGAAGAGGACCGCAAGATAGGCTCGATCGATTATGATGGCGAAATTTGGGGCAACGATATCGACCCACAGGTCATCGAACAGTGTGAGAAGAACTTGGAATACACCAAATTGCACCACGATGTGATGCTCCATATCGGCTCGTTCGAGGATCAGGATCCGCCCGAAGGCAGAACCCTTATCGTCACCAACCCTCCTTACGGCGAGCGCATCAAGGTGGAGGACCTCAACGCCATGTACGAGAAACTGGGCGACACATTCAAGCAGCGCTTCGGCAAAGACTGCGAAGTATGGTTGATTACCAGCGACTTCGAAGCCATGAAACATATCGGATTGCACCCTTCGAAGAAGATTCCCGTGCAGAACGGCTCGCTCGACTGCCGCTTCCTCAAGTTCGAATTATACGAAGGCTCCAAGAAGGCAAAGTACCAGCCTGATGCTGAATAGCAATGAGGTCAAACGCATTGCCCTCGAAGTAGGCTTTGACGACTGCGGAATTGCACGGGCCGACGCCCTCACCGACGAGGAGTATCCTCTGCGACAATGGCTTGCACGCGGGTGGCACGGTGACCTGCAATATATGGAGCGCAACATTGAAAAGCGGATGGATCCACGTCTGCTACTTCCGGATGCACACTCAATCATATGTCTTGTAAGCGCCTATGGACCGCCCGACACCGACCGTAACGACGGCGTTGCCGCCTATGCACAGCATCGCGAATATCATGCCGAGCTGAAGCAAATGCTCTTCGAACTGCGCGAACGTCTTGGTATCGAGGCTAAAGCATGCGTCGATACCGTCCCCATAAGCGACAAACACTGGGCGGCAAGAGCCGGCTTGGGCTGGATTGGCCGCCACACACTTCTGGTAACACCCCGCTGGGGGTCGTGGGTAAACCTCGGTGAACTGGTAACAACCATGGAATGTGATTGCTACGACAGCCCCCTACCCTCCGGATGCACCGACTGCAACCTCTGCGTCGAAGCCTGCCCAAACGGTGCTATCGACACCGACATGCCTATGATAAATGCAACACGGTGCACCGCTTACTACACCACCCACAACCCGCGACCCATGCCACCTGGTTTGGATTCGCGCGGCTACACCCAAGGCTGCGACATCTGCCAACTGGCCTGTCCATACAATAAATAAAAGGCGTCCCGCGATTGCAGGACGCCTTTCTTATTGTTTGGCATGCAGAGGATCAGTCTTTCTTGCAGCTCTTGCAGCAGCAACCACCGAGGCATTTGTAGGCCAGACCGGCGAGTGCGGCACCCACGAGCGGGGCAACGATGAAGAGCCACAGCTGGCTGCAGGCGTTCCAGCCGTCGGCATTGCTGAACAAAGCCTGGCTCAGGGAACGGGCGGGGTTGACGCTGGTATTGGTCAGCGGGATGGAAACCAGGTGGATAAGCACCAGGGTGAGACCGATGGCGAGGCCGGCGAACTTGCCATTCTCGTGGCGATCGTCGGTAACACCGAGGATGACCATCAGGAAAACGAAGGTGAGCAGAGCCTCAACTAGGAAGGCACCCCACATCGAGATGCTCTGATAGTCAGCATTTCCAGTGGCGGCAGCGAAGTCGGCACCAAAGCCGTTGGCGGCGAAAACACCTGTCTGGCCAAGGCCGGCAGCGTTCCAGATAGCGAGCAGCACAGCACCTGCAGCGATAGCGCCGATGCACTGGCTCACCCAATAGAGGAGCATGTCTTTCAGGCTCATACGGCCATTAACCCATACACCGAACGAGACGGCGGGATTGAGATGGGCACCGCTGATATGACCAATGCCATAAGCCATAGCGATAACGGTGAGGCCGAAAGCGATAGCCACACCAAGGAAACCCACGTGTCCGAACAGTGCAGTACCGCAACCGCCGAGCACCAGCACGAAGGTACCGAGACCTTCGGCAAACATCTTGTTGCAAATCTTCATATTACAATAGTTTTTATTGGTTAGAAATTTACGACATTAACGCAAATTAACTAAAGTTATTGCGTATAGAGACACTTTTTTCCGCAACAAATCCGTCAATCAACGATGGCGAAGGCCACGTCCATCATCTTGGTGAAGGTATTCTGACGCTCTTCGGCGGTAGTCGCTTCGCCGGTGAGAATATGATCGGATACGGTGCAGATACCGAGGGCTTTCCTGCCTGCATACGATGCATTCATATAAAGCATCGCAATCTCCATCTCGACAGCAAGGACACCCATATGCTGCCACTTGTCGTTATGACTGTTGGCGGTATAGAAAGTGTCGGACGACATGACATTGCCAACCATGTGGCGGTAGCCGAAACGTTCGCATGCCTCGACTGCCCGGCGGGCCAACCCAAAGTCGGCTATGGGTGCAAATGTGCCGGGAAGTTCGTACTGCGCGGCGTAGTTCGAGTTGGTACAGGCGCCTGTGGCGACCACCAGGTCGCCGACATGGAGGTCTTGCTGAATGGAGCCTGCTGAACCTACGCGGATAATTGTCTGAACGTCGTAGAAGTTGTAAAGCTCGTAAGTATAGATACCAATCGAAGGGCCGCCCATCCCGTGACCCATCACGCTGATACGACGCCCGTTGTGAGTACCGGTATAACCCAGCATACCGCGAACCTGGTTGAAGAGCACAGCGTCGTCGAGGTAATGCTCGGCCATAAATTTCACGCGCAACGGGTCACCGGCCATAATGACCGTGTCGGCAATGTCGCCATATTTGGCTCCTATATGGGGCGTAGGTGTATTAGCCATCGAATTTTGTATTTATCTGCTTACCAAATTAATAGCTACGTGCAAATACCACACGGCGGTGCGAGGGCTTGCCGCTGTAGATGCACTTGCCTTCCTCGTCGGGGGCGTCGTAGGGGATGCAGCGGATAGTGGCCTTGGTCTCTTCCTTGATACGCTCCTCAGTTTCGGCAGTACCGTCCCAGTGGCAGAGGAGGAAACCGTTCTTCTCGATCTCGACCTTGAAATCTTCCCAAGTGTCGACCTTGCGGGTCATCGAGGCGCGGAAGTCGGCGGCTTTCTTGAAGAGGTTCTGCTGGATCTGCTCCATAAGTTCGTAGACGTGATCGGCGATACCCTCGATAGGCATGGTGATCTTCTCAAGTGTGTCGCGGCGGCAGACTTCGCAGGTGCCGTTCTCGAGGTCGCGGGGGCCGATGGCCAGACGCACGGGGACACCCTTGAATTCGTATTCGTTGAACTTCCAACCCGGCTTGTACTCGGGGCGGTTGTCGTATTTCACCACCAGGCCTTTGGCCTCTAAAGCTTTGACAATGGGGGCGATATGCTCGTCGAGCTGGCGCTGTTGCTCGTCGCTCTTGCAGATGGGGACGATAGCCACGTGGATAGGGGCCAGACGCGGGGGCAGGACGAGACCGTTGTCGTCGGAGTGGGTCATGATGAGGGCGCCCATCAGGCGGGTGCTGACACCCCACGAGGTGGCCCATACATACTCCAGCTTATTCTCCTTGTTGAGGAACTGCACCTCGAAAGCCTTTGCGAAGTTCTGACCGAGGAAGTGGCTGGTGCCAGCCTGCAGAGCCTTGCCATCCTGCATCATAGCCTCGATACA
The DNA here is from genome assembly GCA_900321975.1 of uncultured Bacteroidales bacterium. GTDB lineage: Bacteria > Bacteroidota > Bacteroidia > Bacteroidales > P3 > Colimorpha. Next base: position 10,333 of record ONYC01000036.1, on the reverse strand, counting down.
AAGGGTATCGAGAGCGCCGGCGAAGCGCTCGTTGGGGCTCTTGTGTCCTTTGATAACAGGCACAGCCATATAGTTTTCGACGAAGTCGCCGTAGACGTCGAGCATCCGGCGGGCCTCCTCCTCGGCCTCCTCACGTGTGGCGTGGGCGGTGTGGCCTTCCTGCCAGAGGAACTCGGCGGTGCGGAGGAACATGCGGGTACGCATCTCCCAACGGACGACATTGGCCCACTGGTTGCAGAGGATGGGCAGGTCGCGATACGACTTGATCCAGTTCTTATAGGTGCTCCAGATGATGGTCTCGGAAGTGGGGCGGACGATAAGCTCTTCCTCGAGCTTTGCATCGGGGTCGACCACCACGCCGCTGCCGTCGGGGGCGTTCATCAGGCGGTGATGGGTGACCACAGCGCACTCCTTGGCGAAGCCCTCGACATGCTCGGCTTCGCGGCTGAGGAAGCTCTTGGGGATAAACAGGGGGAAGTAGGCGTTCACATGGCCGGTGGCCTTGAACATGCTGTCCAGCTGATGCTGCATTTTTTCCCAGATGGCATAGCCGTAGGGCTTGATGACCATACATCCGCGGACGGCGCTCTGTTCGGCGAGGTCGGCACGGACAACCAGTTCGTTATACCATTCGGAGTAGTTCTCCGAGCGTTTTGCAAAATCTTTTGCCATTGTCTTTTAACTATCTTCTATTCAACATTTTTTGTTCTCGAAACCAGTCGCATCAGCGATGCGTCGGAAATTATAAAACGTCATAATTTATATTTTATTGTCCCCAACGGCCAATTTTTTCGCCCAAACCACCTATCAACACCCTATCTTCTACCTATCAACTACCACCGTTCTTCGATCGTTCTTCGATTGTTCTTCGATAGTTCTTCGATTGTTCTTCGATTCGAATCGAAATACTATCGAAGAACTATCGAAGAACTATCGAAGAACGGCCGGAGTTGCAGGGTAGCAGGCCTGACTATATCGGGGGGCAACCGGCAATATTTTTTTGATTCGATATATAATAAAACGGGCAATACGACGTTAGAAACAAAATAAAACTGATAATATGACCAAACGAATAATACTTACTGTCGTTGCACTACTCACACTTGTTGGAGCCGGAGCACAGGAGAAGAAGCAGGCCGACACGCTGCAATGCCCTGTGATAGGATTCTCGTTCGGCGCGCTTATGCCCGCCGGCGGAAGTTCCAGCACCGGAGCCCTGGGCGGCAATATGGCCGACCTCTACAAAGGCCCCTACCTCGATTTCAGCCTCGAAGGCGATTATAAGTTTGCCTCCGGATGGATGCTTACGCTGAACGGCGACCTGTGGTTTGGCTACAACAGCGACAACCTGCAGCTCCGCGTGGAGCGCATGGGCGACATCTACACCCCGACCGGATATGCATTGAGCTGGAGCGGTGTCGACGGTGCCGTTACCGCCTACAACCGTTCGCTTTCGGCGCGCGTCGGAGTGGCGAAAATCATCCGTATAATCCCGGGCAACCCAAATTCGGGCATTCTCCTGGGGCTGAGCGGCGGATGGTTGATGCAAAAGACGGTTTTCACCCAGGATATGAACGAAAGCGCTGTACCCCAATTGCTTGGCGACTATGCAAAGCTCTACGACCACCTTCGCAACGGCGGCATACTGACACAAAGCCTCGGATTCTGCTATATGAGCAACTACCTCACATACGTCAACTTCAAGGTCGAGTTCACCCTGAGCGAATGTATGATGTGGTCGTCGCGCCCCTACCAGATCGACAATGTTATGGGGCTCAACGGAAAGGATCAGAACCGATACTTCGACCTGATCTACGGAGTGAAACTTTCGTGGCTGTTCCCGCTGATGGGAAAGACCACCTATGACTACTACTATTACTAGAATCAAGACGACAACAATGCGGATTTTCTACACCATAGGAATTTGGTTCTACGAGTTGGGCGTGCGCACAGCTGCGCTTTTCGGACACGTGAAGGCCCGCCAGATGGTCGAGGGCTGGAAACGCTGGCCCGACGAGGTGGCCAAGCTGAGCCACCAGCGCCCGACGGCATGGTTCCACGCTGCCAGTTTGGGCGAGTTCGAACAGGCTCGACCGGTGCTGGAAGAGTACCGTCGGCGCCACCCCAATCATCAGGTGCTGGTCACCTTCTTTTCCCCATCCGGCTATGAAGTGAGGAAAAACTACCCTCTGGCCGACGTCATCTGCTACCTGCCCATGGACACGCCGCGCAACGTGCGACGCTTCGTCTTCGACGCCGATCCCGACACGGTTTTCTTCGTCAAATACGAATTCTGGTACAACTACCTCAACGCATTGAAGGGTTGGGGTTCGAAAACCTACATCTTCTCGACCATCTTCCGTCCCGGCCAGTATTTCTTCAAATGGTACGGATGCTGGTTCCGCAAGCAGCTCAAACGCTGTTTCACCCACCTTTTCGTACAGAACGAGGAGAGCCTGCGACTGCTGAAAGGGGTCGGCATCGGGCAATGCTCGCTGGCCGGCGACACCCGCTTTGACCGCGTGCACCAGATTGCCGAAGCCGCTGAGAGCGACGAGGTGGCCGAAGCTTTCCTGAAAGGCCACGAAGGCAAAGTGCTGGTGGGCGGCAGCACATGGCCTCCAGACGAAGAATTGATTGCGAAGGCAACCTACGGAAACGACAAGCTGAAAATCATCCTGGCGCCGCATGTGATCAACGAAGAGCACCTGCAACAGATTGAGCGCCTGTTCCCCGACAGCATCAGATACTCTCGTTTCTCGGCCGGTAGTGAATCACGCAAAGTGCTGATTATCGACAATATCGGATTGCTGTCAAAACTCTACCGATATGCCGATGTGGCATATATCGGTGGTGGATTCGGCGTGGGAATCCACAACATCCTCGAGGCGGTAACCTTCGGGAAGCCCGTGTTGTTCGGCCCCAACCACCGGAAGTTCCAGGAGGCGCACGACATATTGTCCCGCGGAGGCGGATTCACACACAGCGATGCTGCGGGCCTCGCCGCCAACCTCGAGCCGCTGCTCGGCAATCCCGAAGCCTACACCAAAGCCTCGGATGCCTGCCGCGCCTATATGAAAGAAAATCTGGGCAGTACAGAAAAGATAATATCGACCATTGAAAAGTAGAGCTGCACATACCACCCTGACAATCCTATGTCTTCTCTGCCTCACTTCGTGCGGCGGAGTGCGTCGTTATCTGGCCGACGGCGAGCATATCCTATACAAGAACCAGCTCGACGTGCAGATGGCCGACAGCAGCGAGGTAACGACCGAAGTGCAGGAAGCCCTCAAACGGGTCAAAAACTACTACCGGCAGAAACCCAACAGCAAAGTGCTGGGCATCGACTGGCTGCGCGTGGGTATGACCATCTACGGATGGGCATCGCCCTCCGACAGCAGCATCTGGGGCAACTACTGGCGGCGGCTGGGACAGGCCCCCGTCATCTATGACGAAGGGCGTGCATCGCGTACCGCTTCGGAACTCAGCGGATTGCTCTCTGCCAAAGGTTGTTTCGGCTCGACCGTCACATTCGACACCACCTCGATCGACGGCAAAGACCTGAGCATCTGCTACCATATACGCGCCACCCAACGATACGAGGTCGACGAGGTTGTATACCGCACCGAACTGCCCGAAGTGGCGCGCCTGCTGCGCCAATGGGAGAGCGAATCGCTGCTCAAGGCAGGCGAATACTATGACCAGGAGAAGATTGCCGCCGAGCGGAGCCGTCTGGTCACCGCCCTCCGCGAAGAAGGCTACTACCACGCAACCCCCGACCGCATCACATTCCTGGTGGACACCACCTACGACAGCCGCCACCTGATCATCGACGTGATGGTCGACAGCCGCGACCTCAAGGTGTACCATATCAACAACGTATACATCTATCCGGGCAGCACCTCGGGGGTCAATCAGGACACTCTGATCTATAATTATCCCGGCATCCGGCGCAATATCGACTACCAGTTCATCCACAGCGAACCACTCTCGCTCAAGCCGCAGACAATCAGCCGCGCCATGATGCTCTTCCCGGGTATGACCTACCGCCCGCGCTACATCAGCAACACCTACAACTCGCTGCTTTCGCTGCGCAACTTCAAGTATATCAATATCGAGTTCTCCGAATCGCCCTCGTCGACCGACAGCCTTCCTCTGGTCGATGCAAACGTGCGCCTGGTGCGCGCCACCCAGCAGAAGCTCTCTCTGTCTGTCGAGCTCACCAACGCCTCACCACTTGGGTCGGACGACAGCGTAGGGTTCCTCGCCGGCGGCAACCTCGGCATCGAGACTGCTGTTGAATACCTCCACAAGAACCTCTTCGGTGGAGCCGAGCAACTGAAAGTGAAAGGCTCGCTGCTGCTCGAGCTGCCGAAACTCATCTTCAGGGGTTCTGGCGGCGGATTCTACGACAACTTCAGCGCCTTCGAAGCCGGCCTCGATGCTTCGCTCGACATGCCGATGTTCCTGCTGCCGCTGGCCAATGGTATTGCATGGCAGCGCACACGCCCACACACACTTATATCGCTCGGCGGAAGCTATCAGTACCGTTACTACTACGAGCGCATACTGGCCAACACTTCGTTCGGCTACACCTGGCATCACAACCGCACCACCCAACACCAACTGCTGCCCATCGACCTGACTTTCGTGCGGATGCTCAATATCAACCCCTCCTTTGCCGCACGCATCAACTCGCTGAACGACTTGCGCTTGAAGTATCAGTACAGCAATCACTTCATCTTCGGTGCTCGCTACGACTACGCCTACAGCAACCAGCAGTTCGGCACACGGCACAACTTCTCGGTGGTGCACCTCTCGGCCGAAAGCGCCGGCAACCTGCTGAGCGCCACCTCCGACCTGCTCGGCGCAACAACCGACAGCAACGGTGTGAAGCATATATTCGGCTCGCCCTACGCACAATATGTGAGGCTCGGCGGTGAATTCACCCGCTATCACTATATCGGCCAGCGTAGCACATTCGTTTCGCGCATACTGGTTGGCGCAGGCCTGCCCTACCTCAATTCGGTGGCAATGCCCTACGAAAAGAGCTTCTTCGGCGGCGGCCCCACCACCATGCGAGCCTGGCAGTTGCGCCACCTTGGACCTGGAAGCTATAACAGCGGCGACAATATGCTCGAACGTGTGGGCGACCTCCAACTGGTGGTGAACCTGGAGGGACGCTTCCCCATCGTGAGCATCTTCGAAGGGGCCGTGTTTGCCGACATGGGCAATGTGTGGCTGCTGAACCCGTCGGACCAGTATCCCGGTGGCGAGTTGGAATGGGGGCATATCCTCGACGAGATTGCCATCGGCATCGGCATCGGCTTGCGCGCCAATGTGTCAATCGCAACCCTGCGAGTCGACTTCGGCATTCCCCTCTACGACCCGGGCTACGACAGCAATCTCCGCTGGCGTCCGGCTCATTGGAAATTCAATCAATTGGTAACCAACTTCGGTATCAACTATCCATTTTAAAAATCAAGAGTTTGAAAAACAAAGCTGCCACATATCTGTTGCTCACCCTATCGTCGGTTTTCTGGGGCGTGAGTTTCATTCTCACCAAAGAGCTTTTCCTCACCGAAGAGCACATGACCGTAACACTCCTCATCACCTTGCGGCTGGCAATAGCAACGCTGGTTATGGTGCCTGTACTGCTGGCTATGGGGAAGATGCAACGCATCCGGCAGAAAGACATTAAATGGTTCCTCCTGCTGACTCTCTGCGAACCATTCATCTACCATCTTTGCGAGACAAGCGGCGTGCAACTGGTCAGCGGCTCGCTGGCATCGGTGATCATAGCCACCATTCCCCTCTTCGTACCATTCGGCATGTGGATTGCCTACCGGCAGCGGATACGCTGGGCGATAGTGGTCGGCGTGGTGATGTCGATGGTCGGTGTTGGAGTGATGCTTATCGGTGGTGAAGGATTGCGCGGAAACATCAAAGGTATGCTCTTCCTCTCCGGAGCCGTCGTCATCGCTGTGGTCTACACCCTGCTGCTGGTCAAAGTTGTCGACCACTACAACCCTGTGGTAATCACCACTTGGCAGAACATCATCGGCCTCGCGTACTTCATACCGCTGGCGCTGGCCACCAACTCGGGCAATATCCTAATGCTCAGCTATTCGCCACGTATGCTTGGCATACTGCTGATACTGGGCATCTGCTGCTCGACATTGGCCTATGCCTGCTACAACTACGGCATACGCCGCCTCGGGGCATCGAAAGCGAGCATATTCAACAACACGATACCGATCTTTTCGCTCATCGCTGCCGTGGCCATCGGCCAGGAGCCCTTCCTGTGGAGCAAACTACTCGGTATGGTGATAGTGATTGTGGGCGTGGTAATCTCGCAGAAGGAGTAGGCTGATTATATTGATTTTAGTATTTTTATGTTTTATTTTTAACAAAATTAGATTTTTTATTGTATATTTGCAAATTGTAGTTTGATATATTTTTGTGTATAACAACTTATGATTGGGTATCTTATAGTGTTCTTCGTGCTACTGGTCATCCTGGCAATCCCTGTGGGATTGGTGGTGATGATATTGCAGTTCCACTATAACAAGAAAGACCGTGAGATTCGCAACGAAGCCGAAGCCCACCGCAAGATACTGGAGCAGACCTACGACCATATCTGGAGCCAGATCAAGCAGTACTGCGATATCGGTGAAGAATACCGCCGTTCGTTCAACAACATCTACCCCAACCTTATCGACACCGATATGGACGACGATCGGATGCTCAACTGGATACTCGACTGCAATATCAATTTCGAGCCGTCGAACTATGCCATCGTGATGGAGAACATCGCCGACGACCGCGCTCGCTTTGTCTCCCACCAGCGCCGCATGATCAATATCATGCGCGAACATCGCGAGTTGCACGACTCGAAGTTCCGCCACCGCCTTATCCACAACAAGACTATCATCCGCTATACACCCATTGCCACCAACTATGACCGTTGGGGCAACCGCCTGTAAACCGCCTGCAATGAAACCTTTATTGTCCCTCCTTGCCATAGCCACCACCGCGATTATGGCCCGTTGCACCACGCCCGAACCTTTCGGTCCTGTGCCGACCGACGCCCAACTGGAATGGCAGCGGATGGAGATTAATATGTTCTGCCACTTCGGCCCCAACACCTTCACCGGAGCGGAATGGGGCAGTGGACAGGAATCCGCCGAAACATTCGCCCCCACAGAATTGGACTGCAGCCAATGGGTCAATGTCGCCAGACAGGCCGGCATGGGAGGCATCATCCTCACCGCCAAGCATCACGACGGTTTCTGCCTGTGGCCGAGCACACAAAGCACCCACACGGTTGCCGACACCCTCGATGTGCTGCGGGCCTTTACTGACGCCTGCCGCGAGGGGAATTTGAAAGCCGGTGTATACATCTCGCCCTGGGACCGCAATCATCCAACCTACGGCACCGATGCATACAACGACGTGTTTGTCAACACCCTTAAAGAGGTGCATACAAACTACGGACCCTTCTTCGAGCAGTGGTTCGACGGCGCCTGCGGCGAAGGTCCAAACGGCAAACAGCAACACTACGATTGGCCTCGCTTCATGCAGACCATGCATGAACTCAACCCTCAGACCATCATTTTCAGCGACATAGGACCCGGTTGCCGTTGGGTGGGCAACGAACAAGGCCACTGCGGCGACCCTTGCTGGAGCACACTCAATACCGAAGGTGCCACCCCTTCTGAGAACAAGCCCGCCCCTTCAGAGTTGGAGACTGGACATAAAGGCGGTGACAGATGGGTTCCCGCCGAGGTGGACGTAAGCATTCGTCCGGGGTGGTTCTGGCATGCTGACGAGCATCCTAAGACAGTCGACGAGTTGATGGAGATATACTACAATAGCGTGGGTTGTAACGGCCTGTTGCTGCTCAACGTGCCACCCGACACTAACGGCCGCATACCCGTCGAGGACAGCGCAATGCTCGTCGCTTTCCGTGCCGAGCGCGACCGCATCTTTTCCAAAGACCTGGCGCAGGGCGGCTTCGCTTACGGCAACCATATTCGAGGTCGTAAATTCAAAGCCAACAACGTTTTAGACACCGCCTATCATACCTATTGGGCGGCAGCAAGTGCCAATGACACACTCTATGTGGGAATGCCCGACCCTCATGTTTTCAATATTATTATGCTACAAGAATACATTCCTCTTGGGCAACGAGTAGCTGCTTTTCACATAGACAGTTGGCAACCCGTACAGGGAGAAAACGGAACATGGAACACCGATTGGGTCACAGTGGCCAAAGGCAACACCATTGGTTACAAGCGCCTATTGCGCATCCCGAAAGTCACAACAGCCAAACTACGTATTGTTTTCGACTCAGTCCAAGCCGCCCCCATCATCAACCGAATAGCACTCTATAACTCAAAAGCACAATGAAACTGACGCTAAAGAGGCTGGCCATTCTAGTCGGTCTGATAGGACTAGCCGAACTTGCACTGGCCCAGGAGCTGCCGAAGGGCTACTTCCGCAACCCGATGGATCACGACATCGGCCTATCGGCCACCTTTGCCGAGTTTCGCGCCAACCACTTCCATGGTGGACTCGATATGCGCACCGGCGGCGCCATAGGCAAAGCGGTATATGCGGCGGCCGACGGCTATGTAGCCAAGGTCAGCATCTCACCCTGGGGCGGCGGCAAGATACTATACATCAAACACCCCAACGGCTACACCTCCGTCTATATGCACCTCGACAGCTACGCCGGAGCAATAGGCCGGGAAGTGCTCAAGGAGCAGTATGCCCGGCAGTCGTACAGCATTGCCAAACTTTTCGCCCCCGACGAACTGCCCGTGAAGAAAGGTCAGTTGGTGGCCTACAGCGGCAATACCGGTGGCAGCGGCGGCCCTCACCTGCACTTCGAAATCCGCAGCGGTGGCCTTGAAGATATGCACACACATTCGAGAGCCTACAACCCACTGCTTTTCGACCTGCCCTACAACGACCGTATCGACCCCGTTATTCGTGGCATCCGCATCTACCCTGTCGGCGGCAAACCTTTCGAACTGGGCAAGGAGAACGAACTGAAAGTATCGACGCCGTTCTATCTTGGAATCTACGCTACCGACGCAGCCGAAGGCTCCACTCAGCGCAACGGTCTTCACCGTATTGAGGTGCATGTCGACAACCAAATGGCTTTTATGTACACCACCGACGCATTCCCTGTCGACTCATCCCGTATGGTCAACGCCCTCATCGACTACCGCCATTATATCGACACTCGCCAGGCTTACCTCCTCACACGTGCTCTTCCGGGTGCTGAGGGTGAATGGATACCCATCCGGCAGGGTGACGGCATCTTCCGCTTCGAGTCGGGTGGCCGCCACAAGATACAGGTGCGTGTCTATGACATCAAGGACAATCTGGCCGAACGTACCTTCACTGTCGATGCCGACGAGGAGATAATCAGATGTCCTATATTCTCTGGCGAAGCCGTGAAATACAACGAGCCGTTCAACCTGCAGCGCCCTGCCTGCTGGATTCAAATGGCGCCGCATACTCTCTATGCCGACGATTTTCTTGATGTACGCAGCGTTGACGCCGCCCCCTACAGCGCCCCGCTCGTCACCATCCGTCCCACCGTCAACGACATTCCGCCCGACAAGGCCTACACCCTGAGCCTGAAAGCGAAAGCCACTCCCGGCATAGATCCCACGAAGGTGGTGGTGGCACTTGTGGGGACCAAGAAACTCACCGCCTACAGCACCAGCCACTCCGATGGCTGGCATACCGCCCAGGTGCGCGACTTCGGCCAGTTCACCCTCGCCGTAGACACCACCTCACCGACTGTGGCTCCTGTCAATTTCAGCGAGAGCAAGCCACAGAAAGGCAACACCATCAGGATAAAGATAGGCGACAACCTTTCAGGAATCGACACCTACAACTGCTACCTCAACAACCAGTGGATTCTTGCCGAATACGACGGCAAGACTGCTACCCTTACCATCGACACCCGAAGCAAGCTGCGTGCTGGCCGAAACGAACTTGTCTGCGAAGCGACCGACGGCTGCGGCAACCGCACCAGAAAGACATGGAAAATCATTAAATAAAAAAGAGGGCTCCAGCTTTTGCTGGAACCCACTTTTTTATACCTAATTGTTATTAGGCTCTGTGTGCTTTCAGTTCCTCGTAGAACTTGGCATGCGAAGCCTCGATATATGGCTGGAGCCAAAGGAGACCGATACCGAGAGTGAACAGGCAAAGAATCGCCCAACCGATGAAGCTCAGGTCCATGCAGAAGAGTTTCCACTTGTAGCCCTTCATCATCATGCGGCTCTCGTGGATGCAGTCGTCGGCATCC
>ONYC01000019.1 GCA_900321975.1 uncultured Bacteroidales bacterium | reverse complement strand
GAACTGATGATCTTCTGCGTGAGAGGCAGATGTCCTGGACCACTAGACGAATGCGGCAGTTCTTTAGTCTTTTGGGCGCTTTTACCTGTCAAAAGCGGGTGCAAAAGTACGAACATTTTTTGGACTGACAAAATATTTTTTCAAAAAAAGTTTTACCACACTGATAATCAACAGGTAATTTTACAACCACAAATACCGGACACTATTCCAAAACATAATACCTCGTGCCGACAAAATGTAAAATTCAGGCATTTTTCGCATGGCAGTCTTATACTTCCTCTATAACTCATTCTCTGGACAGATAGCCTTTTTCGAATGAATCGTGCAACAAAAACTTGCGTGTACGGTCGCTGAAACGGACAAAGAGGTATTTCCCGTCGATTGACTCCACCTCGCCCTCTCCGAGGCTTTTATGCACTACACTATCGCCAACAGCTAGTCGTTCCTGGCGCTTGGCAAGCTTTGCCGCCACTTTGGGCTTCGTCTCAACCACAGGCTCAACTGATTCTTGACGGAAACTATCCATCGCTTCGATATTCCTGACATCCACAGCGGTATCCCACAATCCGATAATGGTTCCTTGATGGGTGTCGATGCCAGTATAAACAAGGCTGCTGTCCTCGTAGCGCTTGAACTTGTACACAGCATCGTTCATCAGCTCGTCGTTGAACACACCTAGGCTCACCAGCAGCTCGAAGTCGGCTATTTTCAATCCTGTCACCTTGCGGAAGAGATCCGGTTCCAACTGGCTTATAACATCCTTGAGGCAGTATTCGCGGTTGTCGGTCAGGTACATAAAGACTGGTATGCGTGTGGCGAACTTGATAAGTTTCTGACGTATCTCGTCGCGACGGTTGCGATACTCCTTCTCGTCTTCGGTGAGTTGCTTCTTTTCTTTCTCCGAGAGCTTATCCCCATTCTTTTTGGTCTTCTTCACCTTCTCGCTCTTGTTGATGATGGTCTCGATATCGTCGTTGAGCGAGCGGAAGCCTTCGATGCTCATCAGGGCCTTCATGGCTTCGGGGCTGCCGAGCAGACGCTGAAGGGTGATATTGTCGACATTCACCAGCATGGCACTCTCCCAGCGGCGTGCCAGCAGTGTGGCGGTAGTGCCGCTCATGGCCATATCGAGAATGCCGGCGGCATCTATCTCCTTCATGCTGCTGCCGTCGTAGGCCAGCACCGGAAGGAAACGGATAAACTCGGCCACCTTCTTTTCGGGGTTGGTCTCATGCACGTTGAGCTGGCAGCTGTATTCCTGCACCAGCCGCAGGGCGCGGTTGGGGGCGAAGTCGAAGAGGTAGCAGGTGGGCTTGAGGACGACCTCCCCACCCTGCTCGTCCTGCACCGTCCACGGACTCTGAACACGGAAGGCTGTCTGGAAATAAGTCTCGGGGCTGGTGGTGTTGCGCAGCATCAGGATGCCCGTCCACGGCTTGACGGTGACACCGGTGGAGAGCTTGCCGCACGAGAGGGTGATGGTCTTGGTCTGTTGCGGGTTCTCCATTGCGGCATAGACGTCGTCGAGGGCACGGGCGCCGATGCCGGCCTCGCTGCCGGCGGCCACCACCACACGGTAGTCGTGGAAGAAGCGGTTGACAGGCCGCGAAAGCAAATAGGCCATTGCCTTGCAGGCTGCCACACCTGGCAGGAACCAGTAGGTGTGTTGCAGGTAGCTCACCAGACGCATGTCGCTGTAGGGCATCGGAGGCTTCTCTTGACCCAGTTTCAGGTCGCTGACGATATTCTCCTTGTACGACCCGCGTATCAGGTCGAGCCATTTCTGCACATATTCCTCGTGTATGAAGCGGTCGTTCTCGGCACGGAAAAACTCATTGAGGTCGAACTCGTCGAACTCGCCCTGTCCCGCCACCTCGGTGATGCTGTCGGGCATACGATAAGTGAGCATCACCATCCGGGGCAGAGCAGCGTAGGGGTTATGGTCGCCCTGCCATTCCTCCTTGGCGCGCTGTTCGTCGCTGTAGGTCCAGTTGCTTATCTGCTCCTCGATGAATTCGCCGTGGGCGATGGCGCGGAAGGGCGTACCGCTGAGGTAAAGGTAAGCACCGGTACGCAGCGGCATCAGCTCCTCGTCGTACATCTCGCGGCTCTCCTTCTCGCTATGGCTGTCGTCTTCGGCCATAAGGGCGTCGGCCTCCTCGCTTTGCTGGGTGGCTTTGCCATAGAAGTCCTTGGCCCGCTTGCCCCAGGCGCCGAAGTGGTACTCGTCGAGCACTATGCAGTCCCAGTCGACCGTCTGTATCCACTCGTTGGTGGCTTTGATGCCGCCGGCAGCATTACGACCCAACACATCCTGGAACGAGGCGAAGCAGACGAAAGGCTTGCGCTCGTTGACGTAGTTGAACTCGCGGTCGTCCTGCTTCTCGCAGAACTGCCACCCATCGAAGTCGACATGCTGCAGCAGATCGTCCTTCCACGCCGTCTTCACGGCGGGCTTGAAGGTGAGCACCAGCAGTTTCTCCCAGCCCATGCGAAGGGCCAGCTGGTAGGTAGTGAAGGTCTTGCCAAAGCGCATCTTGGCGTTCCAGAGGTAATGGGGCGTGAGGCCGCGGTTGTTAGGGTCGGCAACGAAAGAGCGGAAGTAGGCTGCCGTGTCGTCGACAGTGCGCTGCTGCTCGGGGCGCATGCCGAAGTTCTGCGTTCGTTGAAGCATGGTGTCGCTGCCCATCTGAACGCTGCGCACGGCACGCTCCACGTCGTGCAAGCGGCATCGGTACCACTCACCGCCCACATTGGGATAGTGAGCTGCATCAAGAAGACGATGCACGTCGTGGTCGGTGAACGAGGTGCCATCTGCACGCATGGCTGGCCACACGTGCAGCAGTTTGTAGTTGACCTGTGCAGTTCGGTTCTGTTCTGCAATGCGGCTATTGGCATCTCGCGTGGTATAACCAACCTTGATGCACCCGGTGTGCGAGGGTACTCCTGTATGCTCATAGGCATACACTATCGGCTGCGCCTCGCTCTTCTTGTAGAAAAGGTCTTCCTTGGCCATAATCGATTAATTATGGCGCTCTCTGTGAAATAATAATGTGTGTAGGTCTTAATAATAGAGCAAGCTGTGCTCCGCATCGTGAACCCAGACGAAATCTCCCTCTACCTCATCGCGACATATCTCATATGCAAAATGGAAATCTTCGCACAGATACTCCCTCCAACCATTGCGTATCCATTCCTCCTTGAGTCTGGACTTGGCGTAGAGCGTAGGTGTTTCGCCAAGTGAGTTTAGGCTTGCGATGAGCCTCTGTTTTTTCTTCATCACAGTCTCTTCACTCAGCAAAGGGTGATTTTGCATCGCTGCACGATAGAATATATCAATGCATTCTATCGCCTTCTTTTCGATAATCACTCTCATGCTTCAGGATGATAGTGGCTGTGGATAAGTTCGGTTAAATGACGGTCCAGCTCGTCCACGGTCATACCGCTTTCCATTGCCTTAGCAAAGGAGTATTTCCTTTTTGCAATCATCTCCTGCATAACAGGTTCGGAGGCTATCATAGGGTTGCTCTCTTCGTCGGGATAGTTATAGGGCTTGACACTCATGATGATCCATTATTTACACCTAAGTAACGTAGGTGTCGCCCGTTTTATTGTACACCTTTCACATTATTATTTCAAAGAACGCGCTTTGTTGTTTTCTAGTTCTATTCCATCGGGCGGATCATGCTCTCGATGAAGTCTATCTCTTTCTGCTCCAAACCATACTTCTTATACAGCATCTCGTCCGTCCACGGGTGAGAGAAATCCTGAACGGGAACACATTCAAAAACATAACTCATGTTATCTTGTGCATTCTTCTTTAGCATTATAGCAAATCTAAAGAACTTGGTTGTAATGTATGACATCACATTCTCACATATTTCTTTCGTGCTGAATGGTCCAATCATCAAATATGTTTGAGAACAACATGAATCAGGTTCTCCATAAAATGGCTTCCCTAAGAAAAGATATGGATACTCCCCCCTCTCTCCATACGCTTTAGAAATATATACCTTATGTTTCCCCTGTCCAACCCACTGAATATTCTTTTTGATTGTCCCTTTCTCTATATATCCAACATGCCCATAAGTGTAATATTTAATGGCATTCGGAAATGATTGCTCTTTAAAATCTCGAAATGAGCTGACAAAACCAAAGGGTGTTTGCGGGCTTACATAATTATCAAATGTCTCTTCTTTTAGTTGCTGTACCTTCCTTAAAATAGAAATTGCTCCATTGTGACGGATGAATGAGGACATTTTCTTTTCTAACAAAGGCCTTTGCATCAAAGAAACAAGGTCATTACCTTTGAACGTTTTCACTGTCACATTACTATCTGATTTCATTGCATCTCGCATAAAGATACATACACCACCAGACAAATCCACTCCTGGGAAACAGTCTGTAGAATTTGGATAGTCAATAATCACCGACATATTATTATCATGGAGCATATTGTCCCTAAATTCATCTAATCCACGCCCGCCCGCATACCATCTTGCGGGAATTATCATTATTAGATATCGTGGGTTGAGTTTTATTGCCTGTTCTACAAACTTATCGTATATAGCGATAGCGTAGTTCTCCTTTTCTACACCAACATTCATTTGGTACGGTGGGTTTCCGATGATTACATCAAACTTCATATTGGGGAATATCTTTTGTGGGTTGTCGGTATGAATGAATTGATAGGCATACTGCTCGGCGGCATCGCCTCGGTCGTAGACAGAGCGGCTGGCTCCGCAGTAGATGCATTTGTCGTTGCCACCCCATGTGTGATGCAAAGGTGTGTAGAACAGATTGCCTTCAGGTGTCTCGAAGTGGCTGACACTATAGCGGCTGTCGGCCGAACGGCTGCAGTAGAGCGTGCGGCGGCTAAGGTGCGCCGTCAACTCGGTTATGGCGATACCAAACACCTGCTTGTGCAGGATATGGTTGATGCGCTGCTGCCGATCGGGAATCTGATCCTGTAAACCACGGTCGAGCCGCTTGACAATCTCACGCAAAAAGACGCCACTCTTCGAGAAGGGATCGAGGAAACGCGTCTCCGGCGAGCGGAACAAATCCTGTGGCAGCAGGTCGAGCATCTGCGTGGCAACAGCCGGCGGCGTAAAGACCTCATCGTTGCTGAGGTTGGCCAGGCAGTTGAGCACATCGGGGTTGTAGCTACTCTTCTCCATAGGCTGCAGCGTTAAGGTTAAGGAAATAGACGGGTGGGAAAGTGGCGCAGGGAATGTCGGAAAAGAGGTCCTGCTCGGCGCTGTCGCCCACAAGGTAGCTGAACTCGTAGTCGCGGCGGTTCACCATGCCCTGCCCCAGCAAGCCCCATTCGCTGACGGTAATCCAACGGTCGTCGTCAGTCTTGTAGGTGAGGGCATTGCCGCAGATGATGTTCTTGCCGAGGAGGTAGCGCACGGCTGTGCGGCACTCCTCCTTTGTAGAGTCGCCGTAGAGCGAGCGGTACTGCTCGTCAAAATAAGCAAAGAGGCGCTGGCGGCAGACTTCAGCATTGTCGGCCAACAGCTCGATACCATAGAGGCTGCTGACGCTCTGCACCGCCGCCTGCTCGTATTGCAGCTGGGTGTACTGGCGGGCTTCGGCGCGGCGGCGGCAGACGTTGAGCTTTCGGGCAAGGATCTCGATGAGGAAGTTGCCGTCGCCGCAGGCGGGTTCGAGGAAACGGCTATCGAGCCGCTCGCACTCCTGTGGCACCAGGTCGAGCATGGCGCGCACCTCGCGCGGATTGGTGAACACCTCGCCGTGGTCCACCACCCGCCGTCGCGATTTGATTTGGGGATTGTCCATGGGGTCGCTGTGTTGGCAGCGTGCACTTATCGGGCGGCGGGCATTCCAAGAGGGCAAAAGAAGAGCGCGGACGTTTCGTTATCCACGCTCTGAGGCCCTAGGAAGCCCGCAACAACTGATAAGTCACATCCGCGCCACAGCGCAGACGTTTGAACTGACTTACTCGTTGTTGTTGCTTACTTGAAATTTCCTAGGTTTCAGAGCAGTGCCGAATAATGTAGCAAACGCTGTTAAAATGTATTCCTGTTAATTCTTATTATTTCTTGTTTTATCTGTTCGTTTATGTGTTAGGTTTAGTATGCAGTTTCCGAATTGCGGTGCAAAGATACGCATTTTTTTTGATTAATGACAAAAAATTATGCAACATATGGTGGAATGAAAATATAATGGCAGGTTGGAATAGCTCCTGGCTATCCTAAGGGAAGTCATAAAAGCCTTGGGAGAACCCTGGAACTCCAGGGAATCCCGGAAACATCGGGTAGCCTGGGAAATCAAGGGAAACGGCCACTCTGCGGCATCTGGGAGATGCCGCAGAGTGGCCGTCGAAACAGAGGTTTGGAATCTCTGTTATTCAGCCACTTCGGCCATGGCGACGGAGCCGCGGTAGGCCGGGCAGGTGTGGTGGGTGCAGCTGGCGGCAACCAGCGTCAGAACCACGACGGCCAGAAGGGTCAATGCTTTCTTTTTCATATCAAAGTCCGATTTTCTCGTTTACAATCTTTAGTATCTCGGTTTCCTGCTTTATTGCAGCGTCCTCGATCTGCTGGGCGCGGGCAAGGATGTCGGCCTTGAAGGCTTCGTCCTTGAGCGACGAGGCGTTGATCTTGACGTTGAGGTGGGCACCCATGACGGCCGAACGGGCTGCGAGCGAGCCGACACCGCCGTCGGTTACCGAGTTGGGGTTGCCCCACTCGACCATAGCACGGCATACTTCGAAGGCTTCGAGCGAGCGCTGCATGGTGCGGAAAGGCACCTCGGTGGCGAACTTTGTCGCCTCCT
>ONYC01000185.1 GCA_900321975.1 uncultured Bacteroidales bacterium | reverse complement strand
CACTTCCCGTTCCAGACATATCCGACCGCCGTCCCCAGCCGCCCGATGAACGGCCCCATGATTCCCTGTGGTAACTTCGCCATAATCCTTCAGTCTTAATGATTTATCGCGTCAATGCGTCATTGCGTCAGTGCTGCTGTCGCCTGCGTAAGCCAGTCAGATCGCGTCAATGTGCTATAGCAAGCGAGCTCCCGTCGCCTGCGTAAGCCACTAACACATTAACGCATTAACACATTCACGCATTTGTAATAACGTTCACTTCGCCTTATTATTGCCTACTCGAGTAAATTTTCATAAAAAGAAGACAAGGAGAGTAGTAAGAGTATAGTAAGAGAAGGTCTGTTAAGGTGCTGGTTCTGAACGGCTGTTCTGCACTCGTCAGGAGTCCCTTTTTCTCTTTTTCACCAAAAGTGTTGCATTTATGAGTTGGACTTAAGAGTTGTTAAAAAGAGTTAAATATTGCCTTTGAATGTTAAAAAGTGAACAAATTTTGCAACTTTCTCGTCGTATATGTAAACAGGCTGAAAAATAATTTTTCTGTATTGAAATAAAATCGTGTCCTTACAACATCTTCTCGGATGGTTGCTATCAGCGATTGCATACTTCCCGCCGATAGTAATAATTCCGGTCGATATAGAATGTGAAAATTAAAAAACAACTGAATATGAAAAGAATATATTTATTTGTCTGTTTTGCCGTGATGTTATCGGCAACGGCTCCTACGGCAACGGCTCAGGACACAATATTTGGGGTGTGGCCATATTACCATTACAATTGGTTCGAGTATTGGCCTGCCGTGATAAGCCACGATGATGCCCCCTCATGCAGGTTGAGGGGTATTGGTGGTCATACAACATGGATTTTTAACAATTCTCCAGAAGAGGCACCTGGCTGGGATCGTAGCAGAGGCGTTGATGCAAAAGAGTTTGCCATACAGTATCATCCCGACAATGGCTCTTTGACAATGAAAGGAATTGCATTTTTGGTGCCGGAAGATCCTAGTCCGGAATTTTGGAATCTCTATACTGCATCATTTGCGGATGGAAATATTGCAAACGAGGGGGCGGCTGGATTGAACCCTGATTATGTGATTTACAACTGCAATGTGTACGACAAGAACATGGCGTTGCTCCACACCCAAACACTGACCAGAGCCAATATCGACACGGCCCGCTATATACCATTTGGTTCTGAGACAGGTGATGGTGGATATTATTTATCTTACTATATTTGGCCTATTTGCGACGTGTTCTTTGACACGAACCTTGTCCTTACTGACACTTTCTATATAAGCATAACGATGAACTATGAAGTTGATAGCACCATTCAATTATATCCCACTATTTATGAAATAGCAGAAGTTCATCTGTTTGGTGGAACAACGCGACTGGTGCCTTGGGTGACAAGGTATTATCGCGACACCTTGCTTACCAGTGCATGGCATGAGGAGGAATACGGATGGCATATATCTGGGATTTTCCCCATCATCGAGAGCGACGGCGACACCTGCCCGCAGGTGCGCAATGTGGGAGTCTACATAGGAGGTTCAGACCAGTTCTTCCTCAAATGGGAACGTGGCACGAACCACATCGACTGGCAGGTCAGCTACGGCCCTGCCGGCAGCGCCCCCGGGGTCGGCACCCTGCTGGAATACAACCAGCCTATGACACAGCTCATCACCGTCGACCCCGACTCGCAATATGTGGCCTATGTCCGCGCCCGCTGCCGCTTTGCCCGCGACGAGTGGGGACCTTGGAGCGACCCGGTGAACATCTGGCTTAACAACTCCAACGGTATCGAATCCGCGCAAAGCTCGATTGACTTCACCCTCACCCCCAACCCGGCAAGCGGGACGGTGGCGATAGGCTGCGAGGCCAAAGACGGCACAATCGAGGTGGTGGATATGCAAGGCCGCGTGGTGCTTGCGGCACCTTCGGTCCAGAGAACATTGGATATCAACTGCCTGGCGGCCGGCTCCTATGTCGTCCGCCTCATCACACGAGAAGGCACCGCCGTCCGGAGGCTGCAGGTGGAGTGATTTAACTGCGCCGCAGGCGGGGGGTGATGTCGTGGAGGGTGGCGTTCTGGACGCGGTAGAGGCGCTGGTTTGTGCGCGGCGAGCGGAGGCCGCCGAGGTGGGCCAGGTAGGGGCCGAGCTTGATATAGTCGAAGTTGGAGATATCGACGGCCGGCGAGAGGAGCGAGCGGCCGCTCCACCAGGAGGTGTGCAGTTTCGGGAAGCGGTTGCGGATATGGCCGGCCAGGCGGTCGACTTCCGACGGTGCGGCGTCGCCGCCCATGAACGACACGGCGGTGATGTCGCGTCCCTGTTGCTCGATAAGGGTGTCGAGCGCCTCGTCGGTGAGGTCGCAGCCACCGTCGCCCCAGAGCTGGCTTGAGTGGCATCCCGGACAGCGGCAGGGGCAGCCCGAAAGGTTGATGGCCAGCGTCACCTCGTCGGGGAGTTCCTGGAAGACGATATCGGTGTCGATATACTTTAGCATCGGTCTTTGCTGGTTTTTATATGGTTATGCGGTTTCAGCCTTTAGCATAGAATCGGCGGGCGGCTTCCTGCTGGCGGGGCTTGCTGAAGTTGGATACGCGGCGCAGGTAGCCGATGACGCGGGTGAGGTAGTCGACATTGTGGGAGTGGCACTTGGGGCACTCCTTAAGGTAGCGCTTGTCGATATGGCCGCAATCGTTGCAGATGGTGTTGGGAATGTTGAAGGTGAAGTAGTTGCAGCCTTCGGCGGCGGCGATGTCGAGCAGCTGGCGGTACTGCTGCTGGGTGAGGTGTTCCTCGAGGTTGCAGTGGAGTGCGCTGCCGCCGGTAAGGTGTTCGATATATGGTGCGCCGTGGAGGCGGAACTTGTCGATGACGGTGAGCGAGGGGTCCTCGACGATATAGAAATAGGAGTTGTAGCAGTCGCGCGGCACGAAGTAGCCGTCCTCGCGGTCCCATTTGGCGTGCTTGACGCCCACATTCTCGGCGGGGATCATCTCGCAGTTGAACATCACGTCCTTGGTGCGGTATTCCTTGTTCTTCTTCTCGACGAGGCCGAGGACGGTCTGCACGAACTCGCGATACTGCGGGTTGTCGTTGATGGGTATGCCCATGAACTCGGCGGCCTCGACCAAGCCGTTGACGCCGATGGTGAGGT
>ONYC01000062.1 GCA_900321975.1 uncultured Bacteroidales bacterium | reverse complement strand
GGGTGCCCAGACCGAAGAGGCCAACATCAACGCCGGTATCGCCGCCGCCAACCAGATTGCCGACTTCTTCAAGACCGGTAACAAGAAATTCCAGGTGAACAAATAGTAGTTATAGTTGCTATAGTTCCTATAGTCGCTATAGTTTCTATAACCCGAATATGCAGCTTTGCATTTTCAACCCTGAGCACGACCTTTGCCTGGCCAAAGGTCGTGCTCATTATGTGCCGCCACGCTCGGCGGTGGAGTTCGCCCGCCGCGATGCCTCCATCATGCAGGTGCTTTATCCTGGTGCCGTCTGCTGCTCGGTCTACGACCTTCCGTGCGGACGGGAGTTCATTCCGGACAAGGTTACCGCCTGGGGGTGGGATGCAGTGGTGAAACACGAGCTTCAGAAACGCGGCGTCCCCGCCGGATTGCTGCCCTCCGACGAGATGATAACCACCATACGCGAGCTTCAACACCGGGCCACAATACTCCCGTTGCAGCCTGACTGCCTTGAGGTACGTTCGGTCGGCGAGATGGAGGCACTGTTGCATTACCGTGAGCACTGGGTGATGAAAGCCCCATGGAGCGGAGCGGGCAGGGGACTGCACTGGGTGCACGGTAGGCTCACCGACATCGACCGCGACTGGCTTCTGAAGACAGTCGCCTCACAGCGGTGTGTCGTCGCCGAACCCCGTCGCGATGTGGTTGCCGATGTGGCGCTTGAATATTTGGAGGGTGAGTTTACAGGATATTCCTATTTTAAGACCGGGAGCGGTGTCTATAAGGAGAATATCCTAATGACAGACAGCTGTATCGAGGAAACGTTCCGCGAAACGTCACTGCTGCAGACCAAGGAAGGTGTGGAGGAATGGCTCCGCGCAAACGTGTGGCCGCGCTACCGTGGGCCGCTGGGTGTCGATCTGATGGTATGCAGCAACGGAGGTGTGTATGTGGCCGAAGTTAATTTCCGCCACACTATGGGTATGATTGCCCACGAGAGAATTAAGAACGAAGAAAGAAAATAAGAATTATGAGCTTTATTGAGGCATTGCTTCTTTCTCTGGCACTTTGTGTCGACACCCTGGTGGTTTCAGCCGCCACAGCGCTCCGCAGTAAGATGAGGCGCCGACACGGGGTACTTATGGCGTTGATTCTGGGCTTCTGCCAGTTTGCTTTCCCGCTGGCGGGCGCCATTATCGGCGATGTGTCGCGTGCCTTCATCGAGGCGGTCGACCATTGGGTTGCCTTTGGTCTGCTGGCCTTTATCGGTGGCAAAATGATTGTCGAAGGGATCCGCAACGAGGACGAGAAAGAGTCGCGATACCATAGCCTTACTGTGGGTACCTTCTTCTTGCTGGGCGTCGCCACCAGCATCGATGGTCTCGCCGTCGGTATCGGTCTGGGGCTGGACAATCCGATGACCACCGTCATGTGGGTCGTGGGTCTCATCGGAGCAGTAACGGTGACGGTGTCGCTGGTCGGCATCTATCTCGGGAAACGCAACATACCCATACCCGAACGCACAGCCAATATCATCGCCGGCGTGGTGCTGTTTGGATTGGGAGTGAAGATATTACTCGAGCATTTACTTTAGCAGGCCCGCAATAGCGGCAGTGAAGCTGTCCCAGAGGTAGCGCTTCTTTTCGTCGCGCACGCCTTCCGTAAGACGGTCGTTCCAGTCTTCTTTGTAGAAGCGCACCAGCGCATTGGCAATATGCTGTGCGTCGGGAGCAACGACGAATCCGGCTTTTCCGTCGGGCACAATTTCGGGCAGGCCGCCGACGTTGGTCACTAGCATCGGCTTCTCGAAGTTGTATGCAATCTGGCTTACACCGCTCTGGGTGGCGCTCTTGTAGGGCTGTGCCACTATATCGGCTGCGCAGAAATAGCGGTTCACCTCGTGGTCGGGGATGAACTCGGTGTGCATAACCACGCGCGAACCAAGGTCCAGGCTGCGCAGTTGCTCCATATATGGTTTCGGATCGCCGTAGAACTCACCGGCCACAATCAGTTTCACTCCCATCTGCTCCAGCCGCTCGTCGGCCATTGCGCTGAGCAGTAGATCGAGCCCTTTGTATTCGCGGATAAATCCGAAAAAGAGCACATAGCGCCCCTCTTCGCGTAGCCCTATGGCCTTGCGGGCCTCGCCGGTAGTCAGCGTCTGCCCGTAGTGGTCGTAGATGGGGTGGGGGCTGTAGACCCGCGGACGCTTCCGTTTGGGATCGAACTGGTCGATGTCTTCGAGCACAGAACGGCTCAGTGTGATGAAAGCGTCGTTCGAACGGATGAAATATGATGCGAACTGGCGGTCGCCGATACGATGCTCGTGGGGGATAAGGTTGTGCAGAATGGCCACCCGGCGGCATCCCTTGCGTTTCGCGCAGCGTAGGATTGTCCCGAAACACGGTGCCATGAACGGTAGCCAGAACGGAGTGACAATCAGGTCGGGCCTGCGACGTCGGAGATACCGGCCTACACGCAGCCAACTGAACGGATTGACCGAGTTGATCCGGCGGCTAATCTCAAGCCCTTCGGGAGCGGGTTCCTCGCTGAACTGGGTCTTACCGGGAAAAAGGAACGAAGGGTACTGTAGGGTGAAGGTGATGATTTCCACCTCGTGCCCCTCGGCCTGGTATTGGCGTGCGAGCCGCTCGTTGAAAGCCGCAATACCGCCGCGATAGGGCCATGCGGGACCAAGAATCGCAATGCGCATAGGTTAGTTGAGGTTGAAATTGATAGGCAGATTGAACTGGGTGCGGACCCTTCTGCCACGTTGGCGGCCGGGTTTCCACTTGGGCATGTTCTGCACTACGCGGACAGCTTCGTCGCCGCATCCGCCGCCGATATCACGCAGCACCTTTATATTCGTAACAGTGCCGTCCTTCTCAATCACAAAAGTAACGAACACACGGCCTTGGATTTTCTCGGCCTTTGCCTGTTCTGGATATTTGATATTGGAGGCCAGGTAGCGGTGGAGGGCTTCTGTACCCCCAGGGAATTCGGGGTCGTTCTCGACAACGACGAAAATCTCCTCTTCGTCGGCATTTGTAACTTTCGGCAGCTCGGCCTGTGCCTGGAGCGAAATGCCGAAAAAGACGGCTAGAAAAAACAGTACGATTCTTTTCATAATCATCATATTTTTGTTCTTTAACGAGAAGAATGGCATTTTATTGTGTGCAGCCGGACATCCTTTTTCGAAAACCTTCGTTGCTGTGCGGTATGCTGGTATACACATATACCGGTTGTCAAGCGAATATTAACTACCGAGTGGGGCGATAGCGTCAACAATGGCTTCTTTATCTGATTGTCAGAAGGTTGGACTTATGTTGTAAGATGCGTTTGCGGCAAATCTTGCAGTCTTGCAGTCTTGCAGTTCAAAATCGGGTTTACCAAACCCCGATTTATAACTTTATATCTATATATCTATATATAAATATATAGATATATAGATATAAAAATTCAGTTTTGACTTTTGCAAGGCTAAAAACGAACTGCAAGACTGCAAGACTGCAAGGTCGTAAATTTTTTTTCAATCCAATTCGTAGACCGCAATCGGATGGTTGTATCTTTGCATCGTGATTCAAGGTCGTCGTCAGGGGCTAAATTGCCGCTAACACCACACTGACACCGTACTAACACCGTATTAACACCGTACTAACACCGCCTCCGTCCGCCTGAATCACGGAACCAATAGGGAGTATGCATCCGCATACCACGATATATACCCACTGCCGGCCGATAGTTTGGCCTGTTGCAGATGATTATTTGAAATGTTGAGATACAGGAGCCTCGTCCCGAATGGTATGGTGAGGCAAAAAAAGAAACGCTCCTCTGCGGGGGAGGAGCGTTGTGCGGTAAAAAGGCGGTTGTGTCAGGCCTTTTTATTTGTCGGAAGGCTTGCCTGTCGGTTTGGTGGTCGCGACAGGGGCTGCGATGCTCGAACGCATGTCGGTATCGGCCTGGATGTTCTTCATGCGGTAGTAGTCCATGATGCCGAGATTGCCGTTGCGGAAGGCTTCGGCCATTGCCAGCGGCACTTCGGCTTCGGCCTGGATCACTTTGGCGCGTGCCTCCTGGGCTTTCGCTTTCATTTCCTGCTCTTGGGCCACAGCCATTGCACGGCGCTCTTCGGCTTTTGCTTGTGCGATGTTCTTGTCGGCATTGGCCTGGTCCATCTGCAGTTGTGCGCCGATGTTCTTTCCCACGTCGATGTCGGCGATATCAATCGAGAGAATTTCAAATGCTGTACCGCTGTCGAGTCCTTTTGTGAGGACCAGTTTCGAGATGCTGTCGGGATTTTCGAGCACCTGCTTATGGCTCATTGCCGAGCCGATGGAGGTTACGATACCTTCACCGACACGGGCAAGGATGGTCTCCTCGCCAGCGCCGCCAACCAGCTGCTTGATATTTGTGCGGACGGTTACACGGGCTTTGGCTATCAGCTGGATGCCGTCTTTTGCGACGGCTGCCACAGGCGGGGTGTCGATCACCTTTGGGTTGACCGATGTCTGGACGGCCTTGAGCACGTCACGTCCGGCGAGGTCAATGGCGGTGGCGGTCTTGAAGTCGAGGTTCATATTGGCTTTGTCGGCGCTGATCAGGGCGTTGACTACCGATCCCACGTGGCCGCCGGCCAGATAGTGGGCCTCGAGGTCGTTCTGTTTGATTTTCAGACCGGCTTTGCTGGCGCTGATGAGATTGCCTACAATTACCGAGGGCGGCACTTTGCGGAAGCGCATAAATATCAGCTGTACCAGCGAGGTGTAGACGCCGGAAACCAATGCCTGGAACCAAATTCCGATGGGTACCAGATAGAGGAACAGGATGAGGGCGATGACGCAGATTGCGATAATGATGTAGATCGACATGATGTTGTGTTTTGAATGGTTGTGTTATTGTTTTTATTCTTGTTTGTTCTCTTCGAAGCGGTCGTCTGTGGTCTCGACGACGTCGATGCGGTAGCCCTCGATGGCTACAACCTCGATTTTGCGGTCGGGGTCGATGAATTTGTTCACCGCATGAACTTCCATCAGTTCGCCGCCGATAAGGGCTTTGCCGGTGGGGGCGAGCCGAGAGATTGTGGTGCCGGTGGCTCCCACCCGGGCCGTCACTTCCAGCTGGTTCACCTTGCTGTCGCTCTCTTCGTCGAGACTGAATTTCTTCCAGGTTTTCCGTTTCATAAAGAGGGCCAACAGCAGCACGCACAGCGCAATGGAGCAGAGCAGCACGATGGTGCCGGTACGGTCGCCGAACATGGCGTAGGTCTGCCACACGCCGAAAGCGATCAGCGCGCCGCCGAAGATTCCGGCCACGCCGCCCGGGAGGGCTACGATTTCGAGTGTGAGCAATATAACGCCCAACAGCAGGACGATGATAAGGAGGGTGGTGTTCATTGTATTTCGGATGTTAGTTGTTTGTCGAGCAGGGCGGTGTGCATAGGGAGCAGGGTTTCGTAGCTGCCATGTTTGATGGTGCATTTTCCGTGGCAGTGGACAAGGATGGCGCATTGTTCGGCCTGTTCCTCGGTATGGCGACAGATGTCCATAAGGGCTTTGATGACATAGTCGAAAGTGTGCACGTCGTCGTTGAACAGCACCAGCGAGCAGCCGCTGTCTTCGAGCACTGCGGCCTCTTCGTCGGCCTGTGGGCTGACATAGGGCTTTTCTATTTTCTCATTTCTCATTTTCTATCAAAGCAATTGCCTGTGAGGATATTCCTTCCTCGCGGCCTTCGAAGCCAAGATGTTCGGTGGTGGTGGCTTTGACCGACACGCGGTCGATATCAAGTCCCAGTGTGTCGGCGATGTTCTGCCGCATCAGGCTTATATAAGGAGCCAGTTTCGGACGTTGGGCAACGATGGTTGAATCGATATTTACGATAGTGTAGCCTTTTTCTCGTAGCAATCGTCCCACGTGTGCGAGCAGTTTCAGACTGCTGATGCCTTTGTATTGAGGGTCGGTGTCGGGGAAGTGCTTTCCGATGTCGCCAAGGGCTGCGGCTCCCAGCAGGGCGTCGCATATGGCGTGCAGGAGCACGTCGGCGTCGCTGTGCCCGACAAGGCCATGGGTATGGGGCACACATACACCGCCGAGCCATAGGGGAAGCCCTTCGGCAAGTCGGTGCACATCGTATCCAGTTCCTATGCGTGTCATATTGTCGGACTAGGGGCGTGAGGTATCTTCAGCAGTTTTGTCTGTGGGCTTGATGTCGGCGGAAAGCTGGATCCTGAGAGTGTGGGCCAACGGGTTGGTGGATATCTTGGTGGTGGGCACAAGGTAAGAGATGTCGACTGAGAAAACGCTGAATTTCATACCGGCACCGATAGTCAGATATTTGCGGCCGCCTTTGCTTTCGTGCTCGTAGAAATAACCCAAGCGGGCGGCGAAAGTTTCGGCATACCAGTATTCGGCACCAATCGAAAGCTGCACTTCCTTGAGTTCCTCGCTCATTCCACCGGGGGCGTCACTGAACGACTGGAGGGCACCTGCAATCACGCCGATATTGTTATAGTTCACCTGGTTGGTGTCGTTATTGAGCTGCGGGGTGGGGACTAGCAACTTGTTGAAGTCGAGCAGCAGATTGACCTTGTTGTAGTCGTCGATACGGTTGGTGTAGCGACCGCCGATACGCAGGTTGGCGGGCAGGAACTCCTTGTCGTTGTCGTCGTCGGAATAGGAGAGTTTAGCACCGAGGTTCGAGATGAAGGCGCCGAGGGCGAACGACTGCTCCTTATCGATATCTTTCTGGTAGTATAGTCCGATATCGGCGGCCAGCGAGTTGGCGGAATGGGTTGAGGTGTGTTCCGCCCCCTCGCTGCTGATTACTGCCCCGTTGGTGAGGTCGCTGCGGATGAAGCGGCCACTGGCGCCGAGTGCGAGGTCGTCGTTGAGTTTCAGAGCGTAGGTTACGTCGAAAGCGAACTCGTTCGGGTGGAGGGTGCCGATCACATTGCCGTTCACATCGGTGTTGTCCATATCGCCAAGGGTGAAATAGGTGAGGCCAGCGGCAACGGTCGAACGTTTGTTCAGCCGGTAGTAGCCAGAGAGGTAGAGCAGGTTCATGTCGCCCACCTTGAGATTGCGCAGCCACGGTGTGTATGTGGTGCTGACTCCCATTTCGCCGTCGATGAAGGCATATTTTGCATTGTTCCAGTGCGAGGAATAAGCATCGGGGGTGGAGGCAACACCTGCATCGCCGAGGGCGCTGGCTGTTGCGTCGGGGGCGATAAGCAGGATGGGCATGCCGGTGGATATGTAGTTGCTGCTCTGTCCGGTTTCGGAGTATTGTGCGAAAGCGGCTCCGCAGAGGACCACAAGGAGGGTCAGGATCGAAAGTTTCTTCATCTGTTTTTTTCTGTTGTTGCGTGGTAAATAACGCCGGTGGATGATGGTTTATTGTGTTAGCGGACGATTAATTTTGTTGTCGATTGGCGGATATCGCCGTCGCTAGTGGTTATCAGCATTCGTGCCAGATAGATGCCCGGATGCACCCCCGCGAGGTTCCATGTCACGGGGCCGACCACGAAACTCCCTTCAGCGACTGTTGGTGTGAATGTCATTATCCTGGCTCCGCTTGCGGAATAAATCTGAAGTTCTGCGGATTCGATATGGGCAGTGCTGTTGGTCTCGTAGTGGAACGTTGCCTGGGTGGTGGCAGGATTGGGACTTACACTGAGGGATGATACCTCCAGAGTATCGGACGAAGCTACACGGAAGCTGATGTCGGCCGATGCCGAGTTGCCCCAGATATTCCAGGCTTTCAGCGTGAGAGTGTGCATCCCGGGAGTAAGGCTGTTAAGGGTGTAGCGGACGGTTCCCGAGCGGCTATCGCCGATATTGGGCTCGTACATGTCGCCGAGCACTATCAGGCTCCCGGGATTGTTGTCAATCACGGCGGTGATATCATGTCCGAGACCCGATCCGACGGCGTTGATTCCCACCGAGTCGCTAAGCAGCGCGATCAATGTCGGTTCGGTGTCGGTCAGACCTCCGTCGCGGAAGTTGGTGTCGCCCATGAAGAGGCGTATGTTTGGGCGGGCGTCGCCGATGACGGCGTTCTCGTCGAATCCGCCGAAGAGTATCTTGTTATAGCTGCCGGCAGCATCCTCGTTACCGCTCCGTGCATAATGGCTCAGTTTCCCATAGGCGTACTGGTAGGATACGTCGCGCGGTACGGTGAATGTGTATTCGAACCGGCCTCCGGTTACATCGGCGGTACCTTTGTAGAGCATGCTCTTCTGTTGTATGAAGTTCACTTCGGTGCCGGGATTGTCGTTCGCAAGGGTGTGGGAACGCATCTCGCGGTCGAACACAATGGGGTATATTTGCCCGTCGAAGTCGCTGATCAGTTGCCCGTCGGGACCGTGCACCTCGCCGCTGACGGTTACCTGCGAGAGTACTGTGGCGGTGTCGTCCGTCCCGCCGGACACCGGACGGTGGTTTATCTCGGTTACGACCACTTCGTTCCTCGGTATGCTGAGTCTCAAGGCGGGGTCTCCGGTAAGACCGAAACTCATCGATACCGATGTGCGGTTCTTCGCTATCCTCAAAGCATCGCCGATACCGTTGGTTGTATCTAGCGAATTGATTATTACGTCGGTGTTGAACCGCTGCACATGGCTCACCTTCCGGGTGGCGCTCACCACACCGATGGCGCCGTTGGGCGAAAGCAGGAACAGTTCGGCTCCGGAGAGCTCGCTGGGCGAGTCGTGGCGGCCGTAGGAACAGGTGCTTGTTACCACCAGCGGAAGCCTGTTGCGGTTGGTGTATGTTGAGATGTCGCTCGGCTCGATATACCGTTCGGTGCCTATATATCGGGCCGATCCGTGCCCGATGTAGTTGAGCAGCAGGCATCCATAGTTCATCCGTTGACGGAGGGCGTTGTTGAGGTCGGGATAGAACGAGCCGATTGCACCGCTCTGCTGGTGGTAGGCATCGGCGTAGAAGCGGTCGATGTTGATGTTCGGGTAGTTCTGCTTGATCTGAGAAGCGGCATATTCCGACGAATGGGCAAAGATGGTGTCGCCCGGATGCGACGGGTCGGCGTCGTCGGCCAGCAGGGCCACATAGTTGCGCCAGTCGCCCTGATTGGCTGAAGCCGAATCGTCCAGATCGCGTCGCATCATATAGGCTTCGATTTTGTCAACCATCAGGGTGGCTTCTGCAAGGCTCTTCGCCGGAAGGCGTCCGATGCTTATGTCGAGCGACTGGCTCGATGATCCGTTCTCCCACTCGTCGAGGTATCCGATGATGTCGTCGCTGCAGAGTGAATATCCTTCGTCGTCGAACGAGGCGGCTGTCTGGTAGGTGACCAACGTGGTGATGTTCGTCCCTGCTGCGTATCCCATCAGGTCGCGCGGGTCGTAGGTGGGTTTTCCCATAAGCACCAGGTATCTGGGGGCGTGGTCGGCGTGGGTTGTGTATAGATGACGGAGCATTGCGCGGATAGCCATCGGATCCTGTTTGCCCGACGAGAACTCGTCGTATACCTGCTGGTCGGTCAGCGCGACCGCCTCCATGCCGTCAATTATGGAGTGCAGCGATGCGAGCCGCTGGGCTTGAGGCAGCAAGGCGGGGTGGCACACGACGATATAGTCGACTGCTTCCATACCGTGCAGATTCTGGTTGTCGATCTGCACTACCGAACTCGGCGAAAGGTAACTGCTCCCATTGAACAGGATGTAGGTTTTGGGCGTAACGACGGTGTCTGTCCATGAGCCGTCCGATACCGCCAGTTCGTGCACCGAACCGACTCGGCTCACGTCCCATACCCTCGCCCCGGACATGCCGCTGGCGGTATATCTCACCGTGCGGCCGATACCGCGTTCGTTGCGGATCACCTTCTGTCCACCGCCGAAGGTCAGCGGCGAGGTGCTGTTGACCTCAATATAGTCGAGGTATCCGTTGGCAGTGCCTTCCCCCGGGCGGTAGGTGATGTCGAAAGTCAGCGAGGTGCTTCCCTGCGATATTGCCTGGAGTTTGGTGATATATGGTGACGAGGCTTGAATATAGTGGGTTTGGTCGAACTGTCCGCATTTCACCCGGAATGAGCAAGTAACACTCGCTATGCTGGCAAGCGCGTAGCGCAGCCGTAGGCCGTACGACGAGGAGGGGAGGTTCAGCGTGATGCTACGCGAAGGTACTGTGGTGCTGAATTTCTCGCCCATCCATATCTGCCCTGATTCATACATGTTGGTGATATCGTTCTCCCAATGGGTGACGTGGGTGTAGTCGGACATTGTGGTATCGGCCGCAGGTACCGTCGCCATCGGGACCTGGGACGGTGTTGGGGCGGTGTTGGTCAGGTAGTAGTAGTTTGCGGCAGCATAGGGATGCTGAGTGTATTCCCATCGGCGGTCCGGCTGGCGGTAGCGCCACACTCCGGAACCTTCGCCGAAGAAGAGCAACTCGTCGCTGTTGTCCATCAGCCCGTTGCCGTTATGATCCACGAAGTCTGCAGGCACAGGCTGCAGGTCGGCAAGCGGCAGCTGGCTGTTGTCCGTCGGAAGCATTGTCCCGCTCGAGCCGTAAAGTCCTATTGTGGCGAAGCTTGCACCCTGCAACTGCGGCACATCGGCAACGGTCAGCCGATAGATACCGGTTGTCCGCACCTCGAGGCGCCACCAGTCGCCGGCGGCCAGCACCGACGTCTGTTGCGCTCCGGCACCGAATATCGTCAGGATAAACAGCGTCAATATGGTCAGTCCTTTTTTCATTGTTATCATTAACGCTGTTTGTATACAATTATTGTATACGCGTGTGAAAATTATAAGTAATCGGCGGAAGCAAAAAAACAGAGGCCGCTTTATGCGACCTCTTCGTTTCGTAGCGGGAATCAGACTTGAACTGATGACCTCCGGGTTATGAATCCAGCGCTCTAACCAGCTGAGCTATCCCGCCATTTTGGTACCCCAAAAACGGGTGCAAAAGTACTAACATTTTTGAAACCGACCAAATTTTTTTGCAAAGTTTTTTATATCATACTTATTTGTAGCTCTTTATAATGCCACTTTTCTTCCCGAAACACCTTTCTCCGAGGGTGTGTCCGAGTGCCTTCCGGACGCTTTTGAGCGCCTCTTCGCAAGTGTGCACCTGGATGTGAAAAACAAAAAAATTTTGCCACTTTCTTAAAAAGTTGTATCTTTGCAGTTTGTAATATATAATATATGAAAAAGGTTATACTCTATCTATCATTGGTATTGGCCCTTGTTCCGGCCGTCGCCCAACAGAGCGAAACGATGCTCAACGAGCAGTATCGGGAGGCAATCCGCGAGTATCTCGAGCAGGATATCGCCAACCGCCAGAAGACAATGCAGCGTCGCGCCGAGCAGATGCTTGTGACCCTTCCAAACGACCAGAAGCTTTACGACGAAAGCCACGTGAAGATCAACACAGCAATCACCGAGTCGGAAGGCGAGGACGGCGTCCGCACGCTCGACTATATGTATGTCATTTCCTACAACTGCCGTCATATCGAGGGTTATACCGACGACTACCCCAAGGGCCGTTTCGATTGGGATTCGTCCAACAGTTGCCGCGCTATATGCAACCTCACAAAGACCTTCATCGATGGTGTGCTCGACGACTATTTCCGTGCGGGCAAACGTGTCTCTATCAAGATATTCTCCACCGCCGACGGTTCCGGTATCGAGTCGCCGCTGCCCTATGACGGCCGTTACGGCGAGTTCCGTTACGAGCCCGTTACATTCAACGGCGAGCAGCTCCGCATCTCGGTCGATTCACAAACCGGCATCGCCAACAATGCCCAGCTGGCCTATCTTCGCGCACAGTCGGTACGCGACTACCTTGAGAAGAATATCCGCAACCTCCAGCGCACCACCAACGACTATCAGTACATCACCCGTTCCTATGCCGACACCGGCGCCTACTATCGTCGCTCGTCGATCGCCATCACCGTCCATGATGCTTTCCGCGAGACAATCGACCTTATGACGGCCGACAAGATTCAGGACGATTATGTCGACTTCAACATCCCCCAGAGCCTCACTTCCTACGAGAACGCCTACGTCCTCATCATAGCCAACGAGGACTATAATCATTCGTTCCTTCCCTCGGTGCCGTTCGCTTCGAACGACGGCGAGATTGTACGCCGCTATTTCGTCCGCGCGCTCGGTGTTCCCGAACGTCAGGTGAAGGTGCTCTCCAACGCATCGAAAGCGCAGATTGTCAACGAAGGTGTCAAATGGCTCACCGACCTCTCGCAGGCAGTGGCTGTCACCAACGGCGAGACAATCGAGCCGCAGGCCAATATCTTCGTCTACTATGCCGGTCACGGATATACCGACTTCAACAATGTCTCCTATTTCGTACCTAACCAGCTGAATGTCGACGATATTAAATCCCTCCAGCCGAAGAAAGCAAAAGGCTGCTGCGCCAAAAAGAAAAAAAAGAAAGCTGCCGTACAGCAGGTGATGAACTACGACATCCGCCTCAAACCCAAGGAGTCGGCGCGTTTCACCCAGCAATGCATCTCTATCGAGCAGCTCTGCTCGATGTTCAAAGCGTTCCCCGTGAAGAGCCTCACCCTTATAGTTGATGCCGGTATGGACGGCCGTCAGCGTAACGGCGCCCCCATGCTGCGTCCCGACCGCAAGGTCGACCCCAAGGCAAAGAAGGCTAAAAAGCGCAAGACCAACATGAGGGCCGACGCCATCGTCCTCCTAGCTGCCGAATCCGACAAGACCGCCTACAGCTTCGACGCCCAGCACCACGGCTTCCTGACCTATTTCCTCCTCAAGGAGATCAAGGGTATCGCCGCCAACCTCGAGAGCTACACCTATCAGGATATCTACGAGAGTATCGACCGCAAGCTCGGCAAGGAGTCGGCCCTCCAGGGTCGCTGGCAGGAGGTTTCCGGCCTCGCCGGCGGCAAGTACAAGGAATCCTGGCGCAGCCAGAAGGTGAAATGAAACCAAAGTCTGGAAAATGATAAAAGAGAATCTGGAAAAAATACTGGCAACAATCCCTTCGGGGGTGCGTCTTGTGGCAGTCAGCAAGCTTAAGCCGGCCGACGATATCCTCGAGGCCTATTCTGCCGGACAGCGTCTCTTCGGCGAGAACTACGCCACCGAACTGCGCGACAAGCAGCCCCTCCTCCCGGCCGATATCGAGTGGCACTTCATCGGCCACCTTCAGGGCAAGCAGCTGAAATACTATATCCCCTTCGTCTCTATGATTCACGGAGTCGACAGCCTTGATCACCTCGCCGAAGTCGACCGCGCTGCCGCCAAAGCTGGACGCACCGTCGATGTGCTTCTGCAAGTCCATGTGGCTCAGGAGGAGACCAAGTTCGGCTTTGCCCCCGTGGAACTGGAAAACCTTGACCATCTGGACGATCTGTCCAATGTCCGTATATGCGGCCTTATGGGGATGGCCTCCAACACCCCCGACACAGCCCGTGTGCGTGCCGACTTCCATTCCATCCGCCTTATTTTCGAACGCCTCAAATCGGGCCTCTTCGCCGGCAACCCGGCCTTCAGCGAGGTCTCGATGGGTATGAGCCACGATTATCGTATCGCCATCGACGAGGGCTCCACCATTGTCCGTATCGGCAGCTCTATCTTCGGTCCCCGCGACTATTCGAAAAAACCAACCAATTAAGCCTCCAAAATAATCGATTATGAAAACCAAGAACCTGAAACACACTATCATCTCATATCTGGTTATCACCTTGGGCATCCTGATCTACACCTTCGGATGGGCGGCCTTCATGCTGCCGGCCAAGATTGTCGGCGGCGGTGTGAGCGGTATCTCGTCGGTGCTCAACATCGCTGTGGGTGTCCCGCTGCCTATCGGTGTGCTCAACTTCATCATCAACGGCATCCTGCTGGCTATCGGCTTCAAGGTGCTGGGCCCCAAATTCGGCATCGGCACCATATTCGGCATCGTCATGTCGTCGCTCTCGTTTATCCTCTGGCAGCAGGTGCTGCATGTCGAGAACCTCTTCGATGTCGAGCAGTTCGGCGGCTTTATGTGTGCCATCATCGGCGGCGCCCTCTGCGGTGCCGGTATCGGCATCACGTTTATGATGGGCGGCAACTCCGGCGGTACCGATATCATCGCCCTTATCATCAACAAATTCCACGATGTGTCGCCCGGCAAGGTGATCCTCTACCTCGACATCTTCATCATCGGCTCCTCGTGGTTCGTCTCCCATCGTATCGAGAATGTTATCTTCGGCTATATCGTGATGGTCACCATGACCTATGTGCTCGATATGGTGCTCGACGGCAACAAGCAGTCCTACCAGGTGATGGTCTTCTCGCAGAAGAACGACGAAATCGCCACTGCCGTTACCTCCGAGGTTGGGCGTGGTGCCACTCTTCTCGACGCCGAAGGCTGCTACTCGCGTCAGCAGCAGAAAGTGCTCCTGATGATGGTCCATCGTACCGACAAACCCCGCGTAATGCAGATTATCCACCGTATCGACTCCAACGCTTTCATATCGGTCAGCAAAGCCCAGGGCGTATACGGCAAAAACTTTGAAAAACTGAAATTTTAATTATAGCCCTTAATGCCCTTAAAGCCCTTAAAGCCCTTAAGGCCCTTAAAGTCCCTAATGCCCTTAAAGCCCTTAATCCCATGAAAATGATATCCCCCTCTTTGCTGAGCGCCGACTTCGGCAACCTCCAGCGTGATATCGAGATGCTCAACGCCAGCGACTGCGACTGGCTCCATGTCGATGTTATGGACGGCATTTTCGTCCCTAATATCTCGTTCGGCCAACCCATCGTGAAGCATATCAAGAAGCACTCGCAGAAACCCCTCGACGTGCACCTTATGATTATGGATCCCGGCCGCTATGTGCAGGACTTCCGCGACGCAGGCGCCGACATCCTTACCATCCACTATGAGGCCTGCACCCACCACGACCGTGTGCTCCACGCCATCCACGACGCGGGCATGAAGGGTGGGGTGGTACTCAACCCCTCGTCGCCGGTATGCCTGCTCGAGGATATCATCCAACTATGCGATGTTGTGCTTCTTATGAGCGTCAATCCTGGTTTCGGCGGCCAGAAGTTTATCGAGAACACCTATTCCAAGGTGCGTCAGCTGCGCGACCTCTGCAACCGCAAGAATCCCGGATGCCTCATCGAGGTCGACGGTGGCGTGAATCTCCAGAACGCCTCGTTGCTCTTCGAGGCCGGTGCCGATGTCCTTGTGGCCGGCAACGCCGTCTTCAAGAGCGACGATCCCCAAGCCACCATCAAAGCCCTCAAAGCCTAATATTAGCGCAATCAGATTTTTTTGTCTCAATCAGATTGTAAAAGAATAGAAAAGAAACTATCCGGCACAAATCTTTTCTTTTAAGTTCTTTTCATTCTGATTGAGAAAAATAAATAATCTCAGATAGATCCGAACCGATAGAACTCTTCTTTTAAAATCTTTTAGAATCTGATTGAGATATAAATGGAAACCAAACCAAGACTGATAATTGCTCCGGGCAAGGAGAAAGCCCTCCAGCGGCGCCATCCGTGGGTCTTCTCGGGTGCTATGCGCCGTATTGTGGGCAACCCGCAGGACGGCGACCTGGTGGACATCGTCGACTCCCGCGGCCAATGGCTCGCTACGGGCCATTTCCAGGCCGACGAGAGCATCATCTGCAAGGTCCTCTCGTTCGATACCCAGCAGGTCGACGAAGCTTTCTTCCGCCACCTTTTCGAGAGCGCTGTCGGCTACCGCAAACGCTTGGGCTTTAGCTTTTCATTAATGCCCTTAGAGCCCTTAACGCCCTTAATGCCCTTGACCAACACTTTCCGCCTGGTGCATGCCGAAGGCGACGGCCTTCCGGGCCTGGTGGCCGACTGGTATAACGGCGTCGTGGTGCTGCAGGCCCATTCGGCAGGTATGCACCGCCTCTTCCCGCTCTTTGTCGATATCCTCCGCGACCTGCTCGGCGAAAGCCTTGTGGCTGTCTTCGACAAGAGCAGCGCCACCCTCCCGAAACCGAAAAAATCCGACAATCCCGCAGCTCAGGATACCGCCGACCGTTTCATCTTCCAGACAAAGCCCATCGCCGACGACTGGGAGGTATGCGAGAGCGGCAACCGCCTGCTGATCAATTTCTACGAAGGGCAGAAGACGGGCTTCTTCATCGACCAGCGCGAGAACCGGGCCCTCGTCCAGAGTCTCGCTGCAGGCCACCGGGTGCTCAACTGCTTCGGCTACACCGGAGGCTTCTCGCTCGCAGCCCTGCGCGGCGGTGCGGAATATGTCGAGACGGTGGATATCTCGCGCAAAGCCGTCGAGCTCTGCAACCGCAATGTGGCCCTCAATTTCGGCCCCGACGCACCTCATCGCGGCGTCGCTGCCGACGTGCTCGACTATCTTGCCAATCCGGACAGGAATGCCGGCTCATTTGATTTCATAATCCTCGATCCGCCGGCGTTTGCCAAGAACCACCGCTCCCTGCAGCAGGGGCTGCGCGGCTACCGCGCAATCAACCAGCGCGCAATGGAGGCGTTGCCCGACGGCGGGCTGCTGATGACCTTCTCCTGCTCGCAGGCCGTGAGCGTCGACGATTTCCGCACTATGGTGTTCACCGCCGCCGCCAACGCAAAAAGGCAGGTGCGCGTGGTGCGCACACTGCCTCATGCGGCCGACCATC
The DNA here is from genome assembly GCA_900321975.1 of uncultured Bacteroidales bacterium. Taxonomy (GTDB): domain Bacteria; phylum Bacteroidota; class Bacteroidia; order Bacteroidales; family P3; genus Colimorpha. Next base: position 6,917 of record ONYC01000062.1, on the reverse strand, counting down.
CGGTCAGCATCTACCATCCCGAGGGCGAATACCTCAAGGGACTACTATTGGAAGTCAGACGTTAGGGTTTCTGAGTCAACCGCTAACCGTTAACCCTTAACCGTTAATCACGCCACCTCGCCGCTGCCGCAGTAGGTGGTCGGCGAGCTTTGCCCGTAGAAAAGGGTCTCCTTGCCGCCCACGGCGAAACCGTAGACGTGGATGTCCATGCCGTCCCAGCTGGCCGGCACATTCACCGCCACGCTGGCAGCCGACCGCTTGGCGGCGCTTCCCAGCACACCCTGCTTCTTCTCGGGACAGTAGGCGAAGAGGTACACGTCGTCATCGTCGTCGGCACCCGGCTGGTCGCTCCCCCCGTTCAGCGCCGCGCTGATCTGCAGGTGTTGGCCGCTGCCGAAATCCACCTGGCCGAAGCTGGCCTCGGGCAGGTCGCCCTTGGTGAGCGCCAGGCCGCTGTAGTTCACCGAGATGTCGTCGGGCGAGACTACCGTTACCTCGCTTTTGTTGAGCTTCACGAAGAGGTTCTGCTCCGTAAGGCCGCGGTTGGCGGCATCGTGGTTCATGCCCACTTTCACTCCCCAGCGGAAGGCCTTGCTCAGCGCCACCAGGGTGCTGAACCGGGCTCGTGCTATCTGCTGGCTCTCGGTGTTCGGGTTGCGGACAAACTTCTGGTAGGCACGCATCACCGTACGGCCCTTCCAGCGGTAGCCGACTGCGGTTCCCAACTTGCCGATCTGATCACCCATGTAACCTTTGATGTACTTTGACATAACTTTTTCCTTTCTTTGTTTGTGGCCCTTGCGGACCGGTTGATAACTTTGTTTGATTTGACTTGACGTCGGTCGCGACTCGACACCGAGCAATATACAGCCCCAAATGTTCCCACCCCCGGAATGTTCCACTATATGCCGCAATCTGCCGTGATATGCTGTTATATGCCGGTTTGGGTGGTTGCCCGCCCTGCTTAGGAAAATTTGCTTTAAAATTATAGTAATGGCGATTTTGAATGATTTTAAAATCAATTTTTTTATAATTTTGAGCGAAGCGACCCAAAGCAGTTGCCTCATTGCCTATTCAGCGGGTTGCGAGGCACGACTTGTCCAGGCGGCCGTTCTCCATCACTATATTGTTCCTCATTGCGCGGTCGATGTCGTTCCTCTCATAGTAGAGTTTCCCATTCACACGGTAGGCGGAGAATACTCCCATTGCGGTCCACTTCCTGAGCGTACGTGTGCTGATATTCAGCATCTGGCACACCTCCGGCACGTCCAGCCAGTCGGCACGCGCCTGCTTGTGGTATTCGCCCCCTTTGGGCCGCTCCACGGCCATCACCTCGCCTTCGCGGCTCGCCGGATATTCGCGCCGCATAAGGCCGATCACCTCCTCGTCGGTCATCTCGCGTCCGCGCCGCACGTTGAGGCTGAAATTCTCCACCACCCCGTCGGGCCGGCGGTAGAAAACATAGATCTGCGCGCTCTCGCGCCATTCGTCCAATCCCAGAATCCTCAGGATTTCGTTCATCTCTTCTTTTGTCATGGCAATAAATTGTTTTTGGTTGTTAATAGCCTTAAAGCCCTTAATGCCCTTAAGGCCCTTAATGCCCTTAAAGCCTTTAAGGCGAAAATCTGCCGCAAAGGTCCGGTTTTCCGGCAGGCCCGGGATGACGGTTTTACCGCCTGTCGAAGCTATGTTGCAAAAGCTGTCAGAGCCATGTCAGAGCCGTGTCATTTTTTCTTGCCAGATAGCCGGAAAATTCTTATCTTTGCAACCTCGGAAGCCCGTCGGCTGACGGGTGGGGGAGATTGTATAATGTTGTCGCAGTGGCTGATAGAGCGTTTTGGTATCGACCTCGGAATCGATGCCGCCGTCGGCGGGGAATTCCTGGCCGACGCGTTCGGCGCGTCGCTCGGTGCAGCAGGCTTCGACCTTGATTCCCAGGTGGCGGCGCTCCTAGAATGTGCCGGGCGCGGCGACGATGTCGACTTCGCCGAGGCCTGCCTACTCCGCGCCGAGCGGATCGAACGCCTCCAGCAGCGTCGCCGCGAAGCTCTGCTGCGCCACCGGGCACGCTGTCAGAGCGGTGTCGCCGAAAAGCCCTCATATCCCCCCGCCGCCGAGGTGGCCGCGCTCCGTTTTTCGCCCCTTTGGGATGCCACCGACGAGCATGCCGCCATCGTCGACGACATGCTCCGGCGGCTCGTCGCCGAAGGCTACCTTCAGCCCGATGCCGATGCCCTGCGCGACCTCCGTCAAGGGCTTGGCTACTACCGCCGTGGCGAAGACCCCTGGCGCCTCCGTCGGCCGGTGCGCTGGCTCGGCGGCATGAACGCCCTGCACCTCCTGGTCGACCTCCTCACCACAGGCCCGCACCCTTTGGTGGGCACCGCCCCAGGCGCGCCGCAGAAATGGGTAACCGCCGCCTCGCTTTTCACCGACAGCAATGGGCTGGCCCTCACCAACCAGCGTATCCATCACGGGATAGTAAGCCCCGCCGAACGCCGCCGCATCGAGCGCTGCGTCCCCCGTCCGCCGGCCGTGATGCCCCGCTAGAGGCCCGAAAAATGTTCGATAGCTCTTCGATAGTTCTTCGATCGTTTTTCGCTCCGAATCGAAGAACAATCGAAGAACTATCGAAGAAGTATCGAAGAACTATCGAAGAACGGTGGTAGTTGATAGGTAGTTGATAGGTGGTTGGTAGGTAGTTGATGGCTCCCGGAAGCGGCTCTCTTACGTTGGTCGCTGCGCTCAAAATTATAGAAAAATTTTAAATAAAAATCATTCAAAATCAATAGTTTCCTGTAATTTCCCAATTGTTTTTCTTGTAATTTTAAGCTCTCCGGGCGACCATATTTTCTTTTACAATCTTTTACAATCTGATTGAGAAAAAAAACATTCTGATTGAAAAAAAATCTTTCAGATGAAAGAAACACTCTTTTGCCGGTACAAAAATAGTGTGATTGATGCAGCAGAAAAATGTTAACCGCTAGTATGTTGATAACTTATTTCTTAAAAAATAGTTAAACTATTTGTTATGTTAAAATTTGGTTGTATCTTTGCAAAGTAATCAAAATATTGATGTTTATGTATTGTGCTGGATATCAATGTTTTGTTTGGTTGAAATAAAAATTATTGTACAATAAAAGAAAAAAAACAAAAACAGATGAAACTGAAAAAAGATTACATTGCACCGGGCTTGACTGTGGTCTCTTTCAAGATGGAAAAAGGCTATGCCACATCGGTTACCATTGCTTCGCTTGGTGACATGGAACTTGGCTTTGTTAACGAGATGGTTTCCCAGACCGACCTTATGATGGGCGACCAGATGGGCGATCTCACCAACGGTGGTGGCTCCAACTCATACTTTGGCTTTGGTGCAGAGGGTACTGGCGTGCTTGATAATGATGGTTCTGGACACAATTGGTTTTAATAGAACGAAAACAATCATGACTGACATGAAAAAGATTTATATTGCAGTTATTACTGCCGCAATGGCGGTGTCGGCTCTCTTCGCTGGCTGCACCCGCGATATGATTTCGACCTTCAACGGTATAGCTCTCTCTGCCGAGGAATACAATGGAGGCGGCGACAAGGCTTATATCAGTGATCAGCGATATGCCTGCTGGGAGAACAACGACCAAGTAAAGCTTTATTTAAACGGCACCCAATACGATGGTACCATATCCGTAACCTATCCTTCTGGTTCTCCTCGTGCTGAGGCTGTAGCTCCGGGTTTCAAACCTGTAGCTCCCCAGATCGTCTATGCTGGTTATCCTCGGGCTTTGTTCACTGAGGGCGTCGACTTCTCTTCTTCGAAGAATATCACCCTTCCCGGTGTATATAACTACGAAACCTCCGGCGGCAATCAGAAAATCACCGCCCCGATGGTTGGAAAAATAACACTTCAATCGTACAATCAAGGAGATCCGAACCCCAATGTGCTGAAAATGTACAACCTCTGCACCTTGCTCAAGATTCGTCTTGATGCACCGACTTCGGGTGCTTTCACCGTCGACTCGATTGTGGTTGTTAGCACTACTTCTAGTGCTGTGCTTAGTGGCAATGCCACCGTATCGTTTACAGGTGAAAATCCCTCGATAACGATGACTTCCGGCTACGATCGTCAGACCACTGGTCGTGTGATGCTGGTCTTCGGCTCCAATGCTGTTGCTATCAATGCTACGAAATATTTCTACATTCCTGTACCTCCGCTCCCCAGCGGTCAGTCGCTCTTGGTTTATGCCCACAACGCCGTAACAGGCAACTGGTTTAAAAAAGTCATAACCACCACTGCTGCCGTTCCCGGCAACAATATCGCTACCCTTCCTGGTCCCGCAACCAACGACCCGGATGCAATCTACGAGTTCTATAATTATCTTCAGAACAATGGTAAGTGCTATATTGACTTGGGTGTTGCCCCTGACAATACATCGAAGATGGAGATGGTGTTTAAACTGACCCAGCCTACAGGCTCGCAGTACTATTCTGGTTCGAATAATCCAGATGCACATGTTACCACATTCTCAATCGGAGGATCGACCACCGCAGGTACTTACGGCCTTTATTTGTCGACATATTTTGCCGGTTCAACGGTTACTTCGGAAGGTGCCAATGCATCTAAGTCAATAATTCGTGGTACTGCTAATTTCTATCGTGTTACCACTGAGGTTAAAGGAACACCGGGTAACTATTATATGGAAACAAAATTTGAGGAGTTGAGTGATTTGAATGGTAGTGCTCCGTTAAAGATTTTGACGAAGAACTCTGCTGTCAATTCTTATGGTATAGATTTGTCGAATCCTGATTTTTCGGGTTGGGCTGAAATTCCTACCATCAATGTGTTTGGATATAATGCAGATCGACTTAATCCCGGTATGAAACTTTATTCTTACCGTGTATGGAAGAATGGGCAGTTGACCCACAACTTTGTTCCTGCAAAACGTATTACCGATAATGCGAAGGGTGTGCTCAACATGGCCGTCCGACCCTACGTCTTCATTGAAGGCACTGGTGCTAGTGGCTATTCCTACACACTAGGCAACTAAAGATACTTTAGATACCAAATAAGAAACGAGCCGCCCCTCAGGGCGGCTCTTATTGTTTATGGTAAACAAGATTGTTGTAGTTTTAAGGGCTTTAATGCCGTTAGGGTCCTTAGTGCCCTTAGTGTCCTTAAAGCCCTTAAGGCCCCTAATGGCTTTAAGGGCTTTAGTGGCTTTGGTGTTCTTTGGAACCTTGCTGGCTACGCTGTTGGTTTCGGTATTCCAGGCGGGCGCGGGTCATCTCTTCGCGGATGCCGCCTTTCTTGATGAAGTCGTCTTTCAGGCGCTCGATAAGTTTGTAGAGCAGGTAGTCGGTCTGATGGATAAGTATGATGGCTATGTTGGCTATCGTCTCGTCGCTGCGCTCGGCGGCGGCTGCCGTATAGTAGCCGGGGTCGTTGTGCTCGGCACATGCTTTCCTCGCTTGCTGGAAACGGGGGTTGTCCTGTGCCCATTGCTGCAACCCCCGCACGCGCAGGTAGTCCTCGTAGTCAACCAACAACTCCTGTAAGCTGGCTTTGGCGACATTGGTCAGCTTTATCTCGGTCTCACGTGAGGTGGAACTTGCGGCCGACCCTTCGGCGATATTCTGCTTCCCGCTGCGCGCGGCTTGCACCATCTGGTCGACGGTGCGGTCGCCCACGGCAAGGAACTTTGTTGCGAAAAAGTAGGTCAGGTCGTAGATGCACTCGGCTTTCTGGTAGGCCACCAACCCACGGTAGTTGCCACGCTGGGGGAGAAAGTCGTTGTTGGGCATGGTGGTTGTTGTTTTTGGGGTTGTTGTTGTTCTTTCTTTTGGTTTAAGGCCATTAAGGCCATTAAAGCCCTTAGAGCCCTTAAAGCCCTTAAGGCCCCTAAGGGCCCTAGTGACCTTAAGGGCCTTAATCCTTAGTTCAGGGCGGCGATCTGCGCCTTGAGGGCGGCGATCTTGGTCTCGGCGTCGCGCTGCTTGTTGCGCTCTTTCTCGATAACTGCCGCGGGGGCGCCGTTGACGAATTTCTCGTTGGAGAGTTTCTTCAGCACGCTGTTGAGGAAGCCTTCGGCATATTTCAGGTCGTCCTGCAGTTTCTTCAGCTCGGCCTCACGGTCGACATTCTGGCTCATCGGCACGAAGCATTCCATGGTACCGACCATGAAGCTCAGGGCTCCCGAAGGCTTCTCCTTAACCTCGTTGATGGCGCTGACGTTGGCCAGCTTGCCCACCACACCCTCGAAGCGGGCGAAGCGGTAGCGGTCGTCGGCGGATATGAACGAGAGTTCCAGCGCCTCTTTGGGCGAGAGGTTGCGCGTGTTGCGGATATTGCGCACACCGGCAATGACTTCGCGGGCAGTGTCGAACTCGTCGAGCATCCGTTGGTCGTAGAATACCGAGGTGGGCATGTGCTGGTTCATGATGCTGAAGTTGGCGTTGATGAAGGCCGCCTTCTCGTCGTCCTTGCCGAGGGTCTGAAGCGCATGCCATATCTCTTCGGTGACGAAGGGCATGAAGGGATGCAGCAGGAGCATCAGGCGGGTGAAGATGGAGGTGGTGGCGTCGTAGGTCTCGCGGTCGATGGGGCTGCCGTAGGCGGGCTTGACCATCTCGAGGTACCAGGAGCAGAAGTCGTCCCATGCCAGCTTGTAGGTGGCCATAAGGGCTTCGCTGAGGCGGTACTGGTCGAAGTCGCGTTCGATTTCCTCGATTACCTGCGCCATGCGCTGCTCCATCCACTGGACGGCCACGGCGTTCTCCTGGCTCTGCTGTATGTCGCCCACCTGCCAGCCGCTGACCAGACGCAGGGCGTTCCAGAGCTTGTTGCTGAAGTTGCGGCCCTGCTCGCAGATGGCCTCGTCGAAGGGAAGGTCGTTGCCGGCAGGGGCGGTGAGGAGCATGCCCAT
>ONYC01000040.1 GCA_900321975.1 uncultured Bacteroidales bacterium | reverse complement strand
TGGGCTCTTTCGCCTCCTTTCGGGAGTGGGGGCTATTTCCTCATCACTGGCTTCGTCTCGTAGGCGCAGCGGTAACGGCCTTGTGTCAGTGCTTTCAGCTTATTCTTGATGAGCTGCTTGCGCAACGGCGAGATATGGTCGATAAACATCTTGCCGTCCAGATGGTCGAACTCATGCTGCATGACGCGTGCCAGATAGCCTTCCACCCATTCGTCGTGCTGCTGGAACTCTTCATCCTGCCACTGGACATGGATGCGCGTGGGGCGCGTCACCTTCTCGTGGATGGCGGGCAGAGAGAGACATCCCTCTTCCGACGTGTCGGTATGCTCATCATCGCGCTCCACGATATGGGGGTTGATATAAGCCTGGTGGAAGTCCTTGTATTCTGGCATGTCCTCGGCCAGCGGACGCAGGTCGATGACGCTGAGACGGATGGGCAGTCCTATCTGAGGAGCCGCCAGACCGATGCCTTCGCTTTCTTCCAGCGTCTCCCACATATTCTGAATCAGCTGTTTCAGCTCCGGGTAGTCGGGTGATATGTCCTCCGTCACCTTCCGCAACACCGGTTGACCATATATATAAATAGGTAATACCATATTATTTACTGGTTTTTCAATTTACGATTTACGGCTTTTCGATTGCAAATAGTCCTCTAGGATGATAGTGGCACTTATCTGGTCTACCAGTGCCTTGTCCTGCCGTGCCTTTTTGCGTAATCCGCCGTCGAGCATGGCCTGGTGTGCCAGAACCGAGGTGAATCGCTCGTCGTAGAGTTCAATAGGAATATGGGGCATAGCCTTGCGCCAACGGTTGACGAACTGCATGACGCGTTCCAGGTTTTCGCTTGGCTGGCCGTTGGGTTGTCGCGGCTCGCCCATGACAATGCGCTCCACCTCTTCCTTCAGTGTGTAGCTCTTCAGCCAGTCGAAGAGCTCATGTGTAGAAACAGTCGCCAACCCTCCGGCAATGAGCTGAAGAGGGTCGGTGACTGCCACACCGGAGCGCTTCCGGCCATAGTCTATGGAAAGGATGCGTGCCAAGATTCTGCCTTAGCGTGCGTTATAGAGCAGCCATGCGTCGGGATAAGTTCCGCGCAACTGGTCACGGCTCTGCACAGCAGAATTCTTGTCGTTGAACGTCGAAGCCACCACGCGGTACATGTTGCGCTCTTCGTTCTTCACAATCTGAGCGGCATAGCCGGCATTCTTCAGGCGCTGCTGCAGTCCCTCGGCATTAGCAATTACAGAGAACGACCCTACCACAACGCTGTAAGCCTGAAGTCCGGCTCCGCTCACGATAGAGACACGCTCCTGACGAACCTGCACATTGTCGCGGTTGTCAACTACCTGTGTCTGTGTAGAGGGAACCGTCTGCACGGGAGTTACCACAGGTGTCTCTGTCACCTGCACCTGCTGCTGGGGCTGCTGTTGAGCCTGTGCCTGAGCTTTCTCGTAAGCCTTGCGATAGGCTTTCTCACTCGATCCGCAACTTGCCAGCGTCATTGCCAGGCAAATACCTGCACACATAAATACAATTTTCTTCATAAACTTTTGTTTTGATATAATCTTTATTTGATACTGTTTCCTAAAAAGCATCTTTTCAAAGCGCGAAATTACAAAATATCAGCGGAAAAACCGCCAAACAGGTACATAAACTTTGTTAAAAGAGCAAAATCTGTCGGTTTTAACAAAAAAAATACTGCTTTTCGTGTCATTTTACCAAAATAATTCGTAAATTTGCCAGCGGAAACAGTAAACCTTAATCATTAACCCTTAACAATTGAACATTATGAAAGGACTTGGTTATCTTGGCGTATTCATCGGCGGAGCCATCGCCGGTGCAGCAGCAGGCCTGCTTCTCGCTCCCGAGAGCGGCAAAGACACCCGTGCAAAAATCACCGACACCGTAGAGGACTTCCTTAAGAAGCACAACATTAAGCTGAACCGCAAGGAGGTTGGCGAATTTGTCGACGATTTGGAGGATGTAGCTGACTAGTCATGCTTTCCAGCGACAAGAACATTGAGACCATTGCCCAGCTCATCGAGGCCGTAAAGAGTTATTTAGGGCATCAGGCGGAATACCTGAAGCTCGACATGGTCGACAAGGTGGTGCGAGTGCTCACAGGCGCCGCCTTGTTGCTCTTGCTGTTCATCATTCTTATCGTCGTGCTGCTATTTGCGTCGAGTGGCCTAGCCATCTGGCTATCCAAGAGTTTGGGAATAGTGGCCGCTTTCC
>ONYC01000029.1 GCA_900321975.1 uncultured Bacteroidales bacterium | reverse complement strand
GTTCTTCGATCGTTCTTCGATTGTTCTTCGATTCGAATCGAAATACTATCGAAGAACAATCGAAGAACAATCGAAGAACGGCCGGAGGTGGCACGTAGCGGACACGGATATCTATACTGATTATCACGCCGATAACTAATCCTTCAACGTTTTTTCTTCAAAAATATTTGCATTTTAAAATTTAATTTATTACCTTTGCGATAGGTAATAAATAAAGGCAATTTGCTTTAATACACTGAATATTAACAATTAAAACTACAATAACATGAAGAAAACACTACTAGTTTTAACAATGGTAATGTTGACTTTCACCGCAGCGGCCAAGCCGGTAGACCGGACGACCGCCTTGCGGGTGGCTTCTAATTTTATGAGCCTCAACGGTGTCAGCGCCCAGCTGACCGACATTACGTTGCAAAGCACCTACTCCAACTTCTATATCTTCACGGCCGGCGAGGGCGGCTTTGTTCTGGTGAGCGCCGACGACTGCGTGACGCCCATCCTGGCCTATTCCACCCATTCGGCCTTCGATGCCATGCATATCCCCGAGAACGTGAAGAGCGTGCTCGACCAATATGAGGAAGAGATAGCAGTCAGTCAGCAGGAAGAGAATCTGCCTGCCGACAGCGACTGGCAGACGCTGATTGCCGGATCCCTTCCCGAGCCGGTCGATCCCACCGCAGTTGCCCCTCTGCTGAGCACCTCCTGGGGGCAGCAGCCTTACTACAACAACCTATGTCCCTACGACAACAACTACAGCGAACGCACCGTTACTGGATGCGTGGCCACCGCCACCGCCCAGATTATGAAGAAGTGGAACCACCCCACCACCGGATACGGCAGCAACAGCTATGTGTCATCCAACGACTATTCCAACTATGGTACCCAGAGCGCCGACTTCGGCGCAACCACCTACCAGTGGTCGTCGATGCCCAACTCCATCACCTCGAGCAGCAGCTCGACCCAGATCAATGCCGTTGCCACCCTGATGTACCACATCGGCGTGGCCGTCGAGATGGAGTTCGACATCTCGTCGCACGGCGGCAGCGCAGCCTCGAACTACAACTACTTCGGCTATATCGAAACGACAGCCGAGTCGGCCCTGCAGCGCAACTTCAAGTATCGCGCCGATATGGCGGCCCTTGCCCGCGAGGATTACAGCAACGCCGAATACATCAACCTGCTGAAGGCCGACCTCGATGCCGGACGACCCATCCTCTACTCGGGCCGCGATTCCGACGGCGGCCACAGCTTCGTATGCGACGGTTACAACACCTCCGACAAGTTCCATATCAACTGGGGCTGGCGCGGTTCCTACGACGGCTACTACACCATGGGCGCCCTCAATCCCGCAGGTGGCGGCACCGGTGCCAATGCCGGAACCTACAACCTGAGCAATGTTGCCCTCACACGTATCCAGCCCAATACCGACTGGAGCCCGACCGGCACCACCACCGTCACCGCCAACGCCACCGGCGGAACGGGCTGTTCGGTCAGCGGAGCCGGCAGCTACGCCTTCGGCGACACCATCCACCTGCATGCAGTTGCGGCCACCGGATATCACTTCACCGGATGGAGCGACGGCTGCAAATTCAACCCCCGCGAATGTATTGCCAACGGAGGCACCCTGAGCTTCACCGCCCAGTTCGAGTCCCTCGGCGGCGACACCATCACCTACTGTCCGGGTAACCGCTATCTCACCAGCCTCGGTGCTTCGAGCGGCACCAGCAAATGGGGCATCCGCATCCCGGCATCGGCCCTCACCAGCGGCCAGGCCCTCACCAAGGTGCAGTTCTTTGCCACCGCCACCGGCAGCCACACCGTAACCATCTACAGCGGCACCTCGTCGCCCACCACCACCCTCCACAGCGGCACCTTCAGCGTCAGCGGCACCGGATGGAGAACCGTCAACCTAGGCGCCGTCACCCCCACCAGCGGAGAAGACCTCTGGATAGCCTTCTCGACCACCCAGAGCCACCCTGCTGCAATGTCGTACAGCGGCGGCCACAACTATGGCCTCCTCTGGGGCAGCAATCTGAGCTATGCCGGCTACACCCAGTGTTCCTGGATGATCCGCGCCATCTTCGGCGACGGAACACCCCCCGCACCTCCCACCAACCCGTGCCTTATCACATCGTTCCCCTTCACCGAGACATTCGACGACACCTCGCGCTACAGCTGCCTCTACCGCCACGATGCCAACGGCGACGGCCAGTCGTGGGCCATCATCGACAGTTTCGGCACCAACTACTCGCACGCCGCCTACATCATGTATGCCGTCCAAGCCGACGACTACCTTATTCTGCCCGGCATCACCACTCCCGGCAACTACACCATCACATGGAAAGCCCGCGCCTATCGTAACAACTATCCGGAAAGCTATCAGGTCTATGCCGGAAACACCATGATTTTCAGCGAAACCATCTCTGCCACCAACCTCATCTCGCGCTCGGCCACCTTCACCGTTGCCGCCGGCGATACGGTGAATCCCAAGTTCCGCTACATTAGCGACGATATGTACGCCTTCTTCATCGACGACGTCACCATCAGCAACACTCCCCCGGCCGCAATCGACGAAACCGCCGGCGACACGTGGAGAATCTACCCCAATCCCGCCACCAATGCTGTAACAATCCTAGGCATCGGCCAGGCGAAGGTCATCATCAAAGACCTCACCGGCCGCATGGTCGCCACACATAATGTCACCGCCGGCGGCAGCATCGACGTCAGCAACCTCGCCGCAGGCGCCTACTTCCTCCAGATTACCTCCGACGGCACCAATGCAATCCGCAAATTGATAATAAAGTAAAACTCAAACACAATACATTATGAAAAAAGCACTACTATTTTTGACTATGGCCCTGCTGACCCTTACCGCAGCGGCCAAGCCGGTCGACCGGGCAACCGCCCAGCGGGTGGCAGCTAATTTCTGGAATGCGCACCGCGACAATGGTGTGGCGGCCGTTACAACGATGAATGTCGTTGCATCGCCGTTCGACGGGATGTTTATCTTCTCCGCCGGCGAAAACGGTTTCGTCATTGTGTCTGCCGACGATTGCGCCAAACCCATCCTCGGCTACTCGTTCTACAACAACGCCCCCGAGATTCGGACCCTGAACGGCTTCGGTCCATATATCCAGGTGCGCGAATGGCTCGCCTCCTATCAGGAGCAAATCGAACTGATACGCAAAAACAGCCTGCCCCCCACCGACGATATCGCGGCCCAGTGGGCGCTCTACAGCACCGGTTCGCAGATCGAACCCGAACCGCTGACCGCCGTTGCCCCTCTGATAACCACCACTTGGAACCAGGCTCCATACTATAACGACCTCTGCCCCTACGACGCCAACGAGGATGCCTACTACAACCACCGCGTCGTTACCGGATGCGTGGCCACCGCCACATCGCAGATTATGAAGAAATGGAACCATCCAACCAACGGATACGGCAGCCACAGTTACGTCGAAGACAACTATGGCACCCTCAGCGCCAACTTCGGCTCGACCACCTACCAGTGGAACAATATGCCCACCGCCCTTACGAGCACCAGCAGCAATGCACAGAGAACTGCTGTTGCCACCCTGATGTACCACGTGGGCGTGGCTGTAGAAATGGACTACGACCTCGCCGATAACGGTGGTAGCGGTGCCTCGAACTACAACTACTTCGGTCAGGTAGGCACATCGTCGGAAACCGCCTTGCAACGCTATTTCAAATATCGTCCCGATATGGGTCTGCTCTGGAGCGAAGACTACAGCGAAAGCCAGTACTCCTCGCTGCTTCAGGCCGAACTCAACCAGGGGCGCCCGATCCTCTATTCCGGCCGCAACACCACTGGCGGACACAGCTTCGTCTGCGACGGATACAACAACGCCGGCCAATTCCACTTCAACTGGGGCTGGGGCGGTTCCTATGACGGATACTTCACCTTGGGTTCGCTCAATCCGGGTGTCGGCGGTATCGGTGGCAACAGCAGCGGTACCTATAATATGAACAATGCCGCCCTCATCGGCATTCGTCCCAACACTTCATGGAGTGCCACCGCCAACACCTATGTTACCGCATCGACCGTATCGGGCGGCAGCGTAACGGGCACTGGCACTTACTCCTATGGCGACACCGTCGACCTCATCGCCACTGCCAATACAGGCTACCGTTTCGATGGTTGGAGTGATGGTACGAAATTCAACCCCCGCGAATTTCTTGCCAATGGAGGTAACTATAACTTCACTCCTGTATTCACTCCCATCACTGGGGACACAATATCATACTGCTCAGGCAACCGGTACCTGAGTTCCTACGGAGCCCCGTCCGGCACCACTTACTGGGGCATCAAGATTCCCGCCGCCCAGATCCCATCCGGCGAGAGCCTCAGCGCTGTGCAATTGTATGTAGCAGAAGCCGGAACATATACATTGACCATCTATACCGGCGCAAATCGCAGCAATACTGCCGCATCCGGCTCTATCAACTTTGGAAGCGACGACGAGGGCCAATGGCAAACACTCTACTTGAACAATCCCGTCTCCACCACCGAGGATCTCTGGATTATTTTCTCGTGTTCAGATGTTTCGTGGCCCGCACCTGCCAGCTATTATGGCGGCGTTGCCAATAGTTTTCTGCTGAGCATTGCCGGAATGTCATATCTGACCGACTATAGCTCCACCTATGGAATATCAGCCATGATAAAAGCCATCTTCGGCAGCGGCAGCACCCCCAACCCGCCGACCCCGACCAACCCCTGCCTTATCACTTCGTTCCCCTACACCGAGAACTTCGACGACACCTCGACCTACAGTTGCCTCTACCTGACCGATGCCAACGGCGACGGCCAGTCGTGGGGCATCATCGACAGCTTCGGCACCAACTACTCCCATGCTGCCTACATCATGTATGCCGAAGAGGCCGACGATTACCTTATCCTGCCAGGCATCACCACCCCCGGCAACTATACCCTCACATGGAAAGCCTGTGCCTACGATGCCGGCTACCCCGAAACCTATCAGGTATATGCCGGCAACACCATGATATTCAATGAGACTATAACCGCCACCACCCTTACCACTAAGACCGCCACCTTCAGTGTGGCAGCAGGCGATACCGTGAATATCAAATTCCGTTATATCAGCGATGATATGTACGCTTTCTTCATCGACGATGTAACAATCACCTCCAACAGCACACCCACTCAGTATACTATTACCGTACAGAGTGCCAACACCACGATGGGCACCGTCAGCGGTGGCGGCACCTATAATGCCGGCAGCAACGTTACCATCAGCGCCACTGCCAACACCGGCTACCACTTCACACAATGGAACGACGGCAACGCTAACGCCACACGCACCATCACCGTTACCGGCAACGCCACATACACTGCTTTCTTCGAAGCCGACGCTCCCACACAGTACACTATCACCGTGCAGAGCGCCAACACCACTATGGGCACCGTCAGCGGCGGTGGCACATATAATGCCGGCAGCAACGTTACCATCAGCGCCACCGCCAACACCGGATACCACTTCACCAACTGGAACGACGGCAACACCAACGCCACCCGCACCATAACCGTTACCGGTAATGCCACCTATACAGCTTTCTTCGAGGCCAATGCTCCCACACCTACCAGCGATACCATCTCGTGGTGCGGTAACGGAGAATACAATTCAACCATAGGTACCGGCACTCCTGGCTCGATGTATTGGGGTATCAGCCTTACACCGACAGTGCTCAGCGGGCACAACTACCTCAAGAGTGTAATGCTGTTCGTAGCCAATCCGGGCACATACATCCTTGATATTTACACCGGTGGTACTACCGCACCCGGCACTATTGCACATTCGCAGACAGCGATCTTCACTGAATCACAACTGGGTTGGCAGGAGATACTGCTCGACGCCACCTTCACCATCAACCAGAGCCAATACCTGTGGATCACCTTCCACAGCACCGATGTTGATTACCCGGCTGCAGGTTGCGATTATGTAAACAACACCAACAGCGACTGGGCCTCTACCGACGGCATCACGTGGGGTCACATTCAGCAACTTGCATCCACACTTGTCTACTCGTGGCTTATCAAGGCCGTAACCACCAACACACAGCCCCCGCTGCCTGCACCCACAATCCACATCAGCGGACAGCAACAGCTGGCTATGGGTCTTGCCTACACCTTTAGCGCCACTGCTTCGCAAGGTGCAGCTATCAGCTGGAGCCTGCCCGGTGCCACACCCAGCACCGCTACCGGCAGCAGCATCACTGCCAGCTACTCTGCTTCGGGTCTGTACAACGTTATAGCCACCGCCACAGGCAGCACTGGCTCCGGTCATGACACAATGCAAGTCCTGGTTGTGAACTACGGCGTGGGCGACACCATCTCCTACGCCCTCAACCGAGGCTTCTACACCAACGTAGGCACCGGAGACAACGGATCTTTCTCGTGGGGTATCAAACTCCCCACTTCATTCCTCAACGGACGCACCCATATTAGCAAGGTTCTGGTTGGCGTTGCTGAGATTGGAAGCTACTCTGTACGCATTTATCAGGGCGGCGAAAACGCTCCTCAGACGCTCATCCATACCGGCACACTCAACGTAACCGCTGCCGACACAAGCAACGTCTACACCACCTATACTCCTTCTTCGAACATCAACATCAGCAGCACCAGCAACCTATGGGTTGTGATACACGCCGACAACTTGGGCTATCCTGCCCGCAGCTGTGTCCACACCACCGATACAAACAGCGACTGGACTTCGCTCGACGACACCGAATGGCATCACCTGCCTGATCTTGGAGTCAATGCCTCTTGGATGATCAAGGTGGTTGCTGCATCGTCATTGCCGACCTATACCATCACTGTCCAGAGCGCCAACACAACTATGGGTAGTGCCACTGGCAGCGGTTCGTATACTGCTGGCAGTAACGTTACCATCAGCGCTACAGCAAACGCCGGCTATCATTTCACTCAGTGGAACGACGGCAATACCAATGCCACCCGCACCATCACCGTTACCGGCAACGCAACCTACACCGCCTTCTTCGAGGCCGATGCTCCTACCCAGTATACCATTACCGTGTTGAGTGCCAACACCACTATGGGTACCGTAAGCGGCGGCGGCACATTTGACGAAGGCAGCACCATCACCATCACCGCAACACCCAACAGTGGCTACCACTTCACACAGTGGAGCGACGGCAACACCAATGCTTCGCGCACCGTCACCGTTACCGGTAATGCCACTTACACAGCCTACTTCGAGGCCAATGCACCCAACCAGTACACCATCACCGTGCTCTCCAACAACGCCGCATGGGGTACCGTGTCCGGTGGCGGTACCTACGCTGCTGGCAGCACCGCTACTATCAGTGCCACCGCCAACAGCGGCTACCACTTCGTGCAGTGGAATGACGGTAATACCAACGCCACCCGCACCGTCTCCGTTAACAGCGACGCCACTTATATTGCCACCTTCGAGGCCGATGCTCCGGTCCAGTACACCATTACCGTCGTGAGTGCCAATACAACGATGGGCACTGTCAGCGGAAGCGGCACCTATAATGCCGGCAGCACTGTCACCATCACCGCCACCGCCAACAACGGCTACCACTTCGTGCAGTGGAACGACGGCAACACCAATGCCATCCGCACCATCACCGTTACCGGCAACGCCACCTATGTCGCCACCTTCGAGGCCAACCAGACCCAGCAGTACACCATCACCGTGCTGGCCAACAACGACTCGTGGGGCAACGTAACCGGTGGCGGCAGATATGACGCCAGCTCCTCCGTGACCATTAACGCCATGCCCTACAGCGGCTACCGGTTCGTGCAGTGGAACGACGGCAACGAAAACGCCTCGCGCTCCATCACCGTTACGGCCGACGCCACATATATCGCCACCTTCGAACCCGTTACCGGTATCGATGAAGCCGACGGCGAATCGTGGGTCCTCTACCCGAACCCCGCCACCGACGCTGTCACCATCGTCGGCGTGAGCCAGGCCACAGTAACCATCAACGACCTCACCGGCCGCACGATTGCTGTCCACAACGTTGCTGAAGGCAACCGCACCATCGACGTCAGCAATCTGGCCGCAGGCGCCTACTTCTTACATATCACTTCCGACGGCATCAGCGCCGTGCGCAAACTTATTAAAAAATAAAGCAAACAATGCGACATGAAGTCGACTTCTTGGTAGTTGGGTCCGGCATTGCCGGACTCAGCTTCGCCCTGAAAGTGGCACCATACGGCCGTGTATGCATACTCACCAAAGGCGACGCCGCCGAGGGCAGCACCCGCTATGCCCAAGGCGGTATCGCCGCCGTGATGTACGACTCCGACTCGTTCGACAAGCACATCCAGGACACTCTCGTTGCAGGCGACGGCATCTGCAACCGCGAGGTGGTCGAAATGACCATCCGCGAAGCACCCGACCGTATCCGCGAACTGGTACAGTATGGCGTGAACTTCGACCTCGACCGCCACGGCGACCGCCTCGACCTCCACCGCGAGGGCGGACACTCCGAGTTCCGCATCCTGCACCACAAGGATAATACCGGCGAGGAAATCGAACGCGGCCTGCTCGAGGCTGCCCGCCGCCACCCGAACATCGAAATCAAGGAACGCCAGTTCGCCATCGATATCATCACCCAGCACCATCTGGGCCAGCGTGTAACCAAGCACACGCCCGATATCGAGTGCTACGGCGTCTATGCCCTCGACTGCGACACCAACCGCATCGACACCTATCTGGCCCGCATCACCCTGCTGGCCACCGGCGGTATGGGCAACGTCTACAGCACCACCACCACTCCCGTCATCTCCACTGGCGACGGCGTGGCCATGGTCCATCGTGCCCGCGGCGTGCTCAGCGACCTCGAGTTTATGCAGTTCCACCCCACATCGCTCTACAACCCTGCCGAGAAGCCCGCATTCCTCATCACCGAGGCCATGCGCGGCGCCGGCGCCATCCTCAAGGACCGCGACGGCAAGGAGTTCATGCAGAAGTACGACCAACGTCTCTCGCTCGCTCCTCGCGACATCGTCGCCCGCGCCATCGACAACGAGATGAAACTCAGCGGCAAGGACTACCTCTACCTCGACGCTCGCGGCATAGGCAAGAAACACCTCATCGAGGGCTTCCCCACTATCTATGCAAAATGCCTCTCGATCGGCATCGATATCACCAAGGACATGATTCCCGTGCGCCCGGCTGCCCACTATCAATGCGGCGGCATAAAGGTCGACCGCAACGGCGAAAGTTCGATCCACCACCTCTACGCCGCAGGCGAGTGCTCCTGCACCGGCCTGCACGGAGGCAACCGATTGGCTTCCAACTCGCTGCTCGAGGCTGTGGTATATGCCCACAATGCCGCTATGGACGCTATTGCCAAGGTGAAGAACGGCAATCTGGCCTTCAAGAGCGAGGTGCCCGACTGGAACGCCGAGGGTATGGTGCTCAACGAAGAGATGGTGCTTATCACCCAGACAAAGCGCGAGTTGCAGGAAATCATGTGGAACTACGTCGGCATCGTCCGCAGCGACCTGCGCCTGCAGCGCGCCTTCGACCGCCTGAACCTCATCTTCCGCGAGACAGAAGACCTCTACAACCGCTCGGTGCTCACCGAACCCCTCTCCGAGCTGCGCAACCTTATCGCCTGCGCCTACCTCATCATCAAGATGGCACGGGCCCGCCGGCAGAATGTCGGCCTCCACTATTCGCTCGATCTCATCGGGCAGTAGGGCCGTCAAAAAACATGAAAAACGACATAGCGCGATCACTTTTTTGCGCTATGTCGTTTTTTTTTAGTACTTTTGCAATCGCAAAACGAACTGCAGGGGTACTTGACCTGCCTACCCGCAGGCCTCCGACTTTATGGAGGAAACCCCCTTTAACAAAACAAGAAAAATGACAGCAAATCCAACACCGATCAGGGATTCGGTAATCATCCTGTCGGGCGGTCTCGACTCGACAACCCTCCTCTACGAGGAGCAAAACCGCATCGCATTGGCCATCACATTCAACTACGGAGCCAACCACAACGCCCGCGAAACCGCGTGCGCACGTCGCCATTGCGCCAAGTTGGGCATCGAACATCTGGTGATCGACCTATCGTTCATCGGGCAGCATTTCCGCTCGGCCCTCACCTCGGGTGCCGACGCCATTCCCGACGGGCAGTACGACAACGAGAATATGCACTCCACCGTGGTGCCTTTCCGCAACGGCATCATGCTCAGCGTGGCTTGCGGTATGGCCGAAAGCCGCGGATTGAAACGTGTTCTTATCGCCAACCATGGCGGCGACCACGCCATCTATCCCGACTGCCGCCCCGGATTCATCGCCGCAATGGACGGCGCCATGCGTGCCGGCACCTACGACGGCGTCGAGCTTGCAGCCCCATATACCGACATCAGCAAGGCCGATATCATACGTCGCGGCGCACGGCTGGGCGTCGACTATGCCGACACCTACTCATGCTATCGCGGCGCCGAGCATCATTGCGGCACCTGCGGCACCTGCACCGAACGCCGCCAGTCGTTCATCGAGGCCGGCATCCCCGACCCCACTGTCTATAACGCTTAACTTCCGACCGAAAAATGTATTACCTGACCAAGACAATAGAGATTTCCGGCGCCCACCGCCTGTCGCTCGACTACGCGAGCAAATGCACCGAACTTCACGGCCACAACTGGACCATCACCGTCCATTGCCGCGCCGAGGAACTCGACCACAACGGAATGATCATCGACTTTGCCGAAATCAAACGCCGCATTGCCGACCCGCTCGACCACAAGGTGCTCAACGATGTCCTCCCCTTCAACCCCACGGCCGAGAACCTCGCCCGCTGGTGCTGCGAGCAGATCGAGTCGTGCTACCGTGTCGACGTACAGGAGAGTGCCGGCAACGTCGCATCCTACCAACGCGAGATATGATTCGTGTCAACGAGATATTCCACTCGCTTCAGGGCGAAGGCCACAACAGCGGCACGGCGGCAGTGTTCATGCGCCTTGCCGGATGCAACCTGCAATGCCCTTTCTGCGACACCGACCATCGCGACGGAACCCTCATGACCGAGAGCGAAGCCGCCGATGCCTGCGCCCGCTGGGCTACACCTCTGGTGGTGATCACCGGCGGCGAACCGGCCCTGCAACTGAACAACGCACTTGTCGACGCCCTGCATCGGCACGGCAAACGTATCGCTGTCGAAACCAACGGCACCCTTCCGCTGCCCGACGGCATCGACTGGATCACCCTCTCGCCCAAGGACCTCTTCCTCGGCGAAGCCGCCCGACCCGTGCTCCAAAGCGCCGACGAACTCAAGGTGGTGTTCGACGGCCGCAACCTGCCGCCCGACTACAGCCATATCGCCATCCGCCACGACCGCTTCCTGCAACCCTGCGACACCGGCGACGCAGCCCGCAACGCAGCCGTCACCGCCGCCACCGTCGAATATATCAAAGCCCACCCTCAGTGGCGCCTCTCGCTCCAGATTCACAAAATATTAAACATACGCTGACATGAACCGCGAAAAAGACAACCTCAAAGCCCTCGGCCGCAAGAGCGAAATCCCCGGCGACTACGCTCCCGAGGTGCTCGAAGCCTTCGAGAATGCTAATCCCGGCCGCGACTACTGGGTGCAGTTCAACTGCCCCGAGTTCACCGCCATGTGCCCCATCACCGGACAACCCGACTTCGCCGAGATAAAGATTATGTATATCCCCGACCGTCGGATGGTCGAGAGCAAGAGCCTCAAGCTCTACCTCTTCTCGTTCCGCAATCACGGCGACTTCCACGAGGACTGCGTCAACACCATCATGAAGGACCTCATCGCCCTTATGGAGCCGCGCTACATCGAAGTGCTGGGCCTCTTCGCCCCGCGCGGCGGCATCAGCATCCATCCCTTCGCCAACTACGGCCGTCCCGGCACCCGCTACGAGGAACTGGCCTGGCAACGTATGTCGCAATATAAAATGACTGTATGAAAAAGGTAATTCTGCTCACAGGTGCCAGCAGCGGCATCGGCCGCGACGCCGCACTGCTGCTTGCTGCACAGGGGCATCGGGTTTACGCCGCCGCCCGCCGTATGGAACTCATGGAACCCCTGCGCGAGAAAGGCATCGTGCCCATCCGGATGGATGTAACCGACAGCCAGTCGATGGCCGATGGGGTTAAAGCCGTCATCGACTCCGAAGGACGTATCGATGTTCTTGTCAACAACGCCGGCTACGGCTACTTCGGCGCCATCGAGACGGTGAGCGACGAGGAGGCCCGCCGCCAGATCGAGGTCAATGTCTTCGGATTGGCTGCCCTCTGCCGCCTCGTCATCCCGCACATGCGCCGCCAGGGAGCGGGCCTCATTGTCAACACTTCGTCGATCGCAGGCATGATCGTGCTGCCCTTCGGCGGATGGTACCACGTGTCGAAATATTCGGTCGAAGCCCTCAGCGACGCCCTCCGGATGGAGCTCAAGCCGTTCGGTATCGATGTCAGCATGATCGAACCCGGCGGCATACGCACCGACTGGGGCATCATCGCCGGACGCCACCTGGCCGAATCGGCCAGCGGCACCGCCTATGAAACCGCCGCTCTGCCCGAAGCCGACCTGCTCGACAAAGCCTATCGCGGCCCCTGGCTTTCCAACCCCAAGGTTGTGGCAAGGGCCATCTGCCGCGCTGTGAACAGCCGTCGCCCTCGTCCACGCTACCGCATCGGCCGATTCTCGCACACCGGCGTCATCGTCCACCGCCTCCTGCCGGCCCGCTGGTGGGACGCCCTTATGCGCCGCTTTGTGAGGATAAAAATTAAATCGCACACGACATAAAAGCAACATCCTCACTTTTCACAACCCTCTCTCCGACCCGGAGGCATCATAAACCGCTACGATGCCTCCGGGTCTCATTTTTTTGCAAAAAAACACACCAACTTACTATGTATCAATTCAGTACGACACAAAAATACACATAACACACTATCAATCAGCAATAAAGACCATTCATGTCTTACTCCCCTCTTACTCCTCTCCTACTATTCTACTACACTTCACTTAGTCAAGTAAGCGATAATAAATAGATCATAAAACGAAGATAAAGATATATCGTGCACGATATACCTATAGCATACCTGCCCTGTCGGAGCAGGTTTCAGAAATGGAAAAATGGAGCTTAGATTCTTTCCAGGAAGAAACTCACCGGACGGAAACCGTCGTTGCAGCTGATCATCGCGCTATAGGGGTTGCGCATCCAGCCGTCGTAGAAATTGCCCTCGCCGCTGGCAAGCGCCTGCACAAACGATTGCATGCTCTCCCACGCGCTTTCACACATCCCTTCGGGGCGCTCGCCATTGCGGCTCACCCACTCCTGACCTTCGGCCACATCGCATGTGTGCTCGATGGGGTTCTCGTATTTTGCCTGCAGGTCCCTGTAGTCGGCCTTGCGGACGGCGGTTATTTTCACGTCGTACATAACTCTGTTCCCTTTGGTTTCCAACTGCAAAGATACGAACTTTCTCTGTCATAGCCAAATAATTTGGTCAATTCAGAAAAAAAGAGTAATTTTGCACTTCGTAAACAACACTTAAAAAATCATCGCTATGGCAATGTCACGCAAATCCAAGGTCATCACAATCCTCTCTATTACTGTGGTTTTGGCCCTCACACTCTTCGTATATTTCCGTTTCTACTTCGTCTACAGCTCCGGTGTCAATGCCGGCGATATCAACTATTTCCAGCAGCAGGGCGTCATCTTCAAAACCTACGAAGGCAAGATGATCCAGAGCGGATTCAAGTCGGCCGACAGGAGTGCCACCGGCCTTCGCAGCAACGAGTTCAAGTTCTCGGTTACCGACAAAGCCTTGGCCGACAGCCTGATGCGCTGCTCAGGCAAGCATGTCGAACTGCGTTGGAAACGCTACTTGGGTACCCTCCCTTGGCGCGGCACCAGCCAGTATGTCGCCACCGAAATCCTATCGGTCGAATAGCCCGATTTCCATCTCACTACCCCTGCGAAAAAGCATTCCTGCGGCATATTCAGGCAGGCCGACAAATTTTTTTTCACACTGTTTTTCAGCATAATATACCCACATTGCAAAATTATTTTTTGCCATATGGATAATTATTCCTATTTTTGTATCCCGTATTTTTTATGTCCTAACATATATCAAAACATAATTATGAAATACGGGTTCGACAACGAGAAGTATCTTCGGATACAATCCGAACACATCAAGGAGCGCATCTCCAAGTTCGGAAACAAACTCTACCTTGAATTTGGCGGTAAACTGTTCGACGAC
>ONYC01000030.1 GCA_900321975.1 uncultured Bacteroidales bacterium | reverse complement strand
TGTCCGGTTGTTGTCCGCTTGTTGTCCGCTTTTAAAGCGGACAACAAGCGGACAACAACCGGACAACAAGCGGACAACAGTGGTACTTGTATGGTCGATGGCAGGCATTGGTTGCGGGCGGCCAGCGCAATTTTATTTTGCCGGATGGAAATTATTGTGTAATTTTGCACTTTAATTGTAATCTAAAAAATAAGACAATATGAGCGAAACAAGGAAACCTTTGTCATTCGGAATGACGATGTTGGCCTCGGCCGTGGGAGTGCTGATTGTGTCGGTGGTCGGCGGCCTTTTGATGTTTGTTATGTCGATAGCCATGATGGTGTCGCTGAGCAAGATTGGCAAGAGCGACCCGGTGGCGGTGAAGCCCGGCACGTTCCTCACGGTCGACCTGGGCAAGATCAGCGGCGACCGCGGTGCAAGCAGCCTCCAGCTGAGCTTCGGCGAGGGTAAGAGCATCGGCCTTGTTTCTGCCATGCAGGCCATCCGCAAGGCTTCGGACGACGCCAATGTGAAGGGCCTCCTGATCAAGGACGACGGGGCACCGGCGGTGTCGTGGGCTTCGATGGAGGAATTGCGCGGCGCCATCGCCGAGTTCCGCAAGAGCGGCAAGCCTGTTGTGACCTATGCCGCCAGCTATTCGCAGCCCGGCTACTACCTCTGCACAGAGTCCGACCGCCTCTGCCTGCATCCCGACGGCATGATCGACT
This sequence comes from uncultured Bacteroidales bacterium, assembly GCA_900321975.1. Classification (GTDB taxonomy): domain Bacteria; phylum Bacteroidota; class Bacteroidia; order Bacteroidales; family P3; genus Colimorpha. The sequence continues at coordinate 4,566 of ONYC01000030.1, read as the reverse complement.
TCCGCGGGATGGGCGGCCAGGTGATGTACTATAAAGACCTGCTTGACAAGCTGGGTGTCGAGATGCAGCTTATCCGTCCCGAGAGCTGCTCGTACAAGAGCGCCGGCGAGGTGTACACCCTCAACCGCATGTCGGCCGCCAACCGCGAGCAGATACGCGCCTATATCGCCAGCATCTGGCGCACGGCCACGGCCGATATCGCCGCCAGCCGCGGGATGGATGTGGCCGACCTCAACCGAATCGCCGACGACCTCAGCGGCTACCTGGCGGGCGACGCCTGCGCCCAGCATCTGGTGGACACCCTCTGCTTCGAGGAGGATGTGCGCTCGATGCTCAAGGAAGAGCACGGCGGCAAGCACCTCCTGCCGATCGAGAAATATGCCAAGAACCTGAAGAACAAGGCCGAAAAGAAGGGCGACCGCATCGCCGTCATATATGCCGAGGGCAATGTGGTCGACGGCTCGTCAAAGGGCTTCGACCAGGGTGTGTTCGGCGACGATATCGTGAAGGCTTTCAAGCAGGCCGCCGATGACGACGACGTGAAGGCCATCGTGCTGCGTGTCAATTCGCCCGGCGGTCAGGTGACAGCCAGCGAGAGCATGACCCACGCCATCATCGCCGCCAAGGCCAAGAAACCCATCGTGGTCAGCATGGGCGACCTTGCCGCCAGCGCCGGTTACGAGATTTCCTGCATGGCCGACGCCATAGTGGCGCAGCCGATGACCATCACCGGCTCGATAGGCGTGTTCGCCACCATCCCCAACGTGCAGAAGCTCCTGCAGAAGAAAATCGGCCTCAATATCGACACGGTGCTCACCAACCGCAACGCCGCAGCCCTCTCTGTCGTCCAGCCTCTCAGCCCCACGGCGATGGCTATGATGACCCGCAATGTGGAGGACTTCTACAAGGTGTTCGTAGGCCGTGTGGCCGAAGGACGCGGCATGACCTTCGACGAGGTGCACAAGATTGCCCGCGGCCGCGTGTGGACCGGCGTGGATGCCAAAGAGATAGGTCTGGTCGACACCCTTGGCGGCCTCGACCTCGCCCTGAGCATCGCCGCCGCAAAAGCCGGCATCAGCGACTATACCGTGAAGGATTATCCCAAGGAGAAGGACACCTGGCAGCAACTGTCAGAGATGTTCGGCGAGGGCGGCAACGACGACCTCGACCTGCATGCCAAGATGCGTATGGCCTGGCAATGGAAGGGTTCGCGCGGCGCCTACCAGGTGCTCTCGCGCCTCGACGAGGACCTCCGCTATGTCAGCCAGAGCGAAGGCCTCCAGGCACGCCTGCCGTTCGTGGTGATCGCTGATTAAATATGCTCCCTAAACCTTAACCCGTATATGAACATCGTCGATTTTAGGCCTTTCAGCATCGTGGTTCGCGGCCGGCTGGTCGAGTACCGGCGGCCCGCGGTGATGGGCATATTGAACATCACCGACGACTCGTTCTACGACGGTGGCCGCTACCGCCAGGCCGATGCCATGCTGCAGCGAGCCCGGCGGATAGTGGGGGAGGGGGCCGACATTATCGACATCGGAGCCTCGTCGTCGCGTCCCGGCGCCGTGCTGCTCCCGCCCGACGAGGAGGCTCGCCGCCTGGCCGAGGCCGTCGGCCTGCTGCGCAATGAACTGCCCGACGCGGTGATATCGGTCGACACCTGCTACAGCGCTCCTGCGAGGGCTGCCGTCGAAGCCGGTGCCGACATAATCAACGATATCGGTGGAGGCACCCTCGACAAGGATATGTTCGCCACCGTGGCCGACCTGCAGGTGCCATATGTGATGATGCACATGCGCGGCACCCCCGGCGACATGCAGCGGCATACGGGCTACGACGATATCGTCGACGACCTGGCCAAGTGCTTCTCGGCACGCCTCGACGAGCTCTATCGCCTGGGGGCCAAGGATGTGTGGCTCGACCCCGGGTTCGGCTTCGCCAAAACCGTCGAAGAGAACCACCGCCTGCTCCATCGGCTTGACGAGCTATGCACCCTCTTCCGCGAGCCGATGCTCGTCGGGCTGAGCCGCAAAAGCATGATCTACAAGCCCCTCGGCGCCACTCCTCAGGAGGCGTTGAACGGCACGGCGGTGCTCGACACCATGGCTCTGGAACGCGGCGCCAGGGTGTTGCGGGTGCACGATGTGAGGGAAGCCGTGGAAACAATCGAACTAATGCAAATCGGAATACAGAAATGATACTCGAAGCAATACTGGGCTTGCCGTCGGTCCGCGTGATCGACGTGATCGACATCGTGATAGTGGCGGGGCTTGTCTACAGCCTCTACCGGATGATAAAAGGCACCAACGTGATGCTCATCTTCTGGGCGCTCGTGGTGCTGCTCGTCGCCTGGCGGGTGGCCGATGCGCTGGGGATGAGGCTCCTGGGCGCCATATTGAGCGCCGTGACGAGCGTGGGCCTGATAGCCTTGGTGGTCATCTTCCAGCCCGAGATACGCCGATTCCTCCTCTTTGTGGGTACCAAGACGCAGATCGACCAGTCGTGGGGCCAGCGCCTGCAGTTCTGGCGTCGTAACATACAGAAGAAAGGGGTCAACTACGAGGCCTATATCAACGCCTGCATGCACATGTCGCAGTCGAAGACCGGCGCCCTGATCATCTTCCGCCGCCAGAACGAGGTGGAGGAGCTGGTTGCAACCGGTGAGCGCATCAACGCACCTGCCGGCAGCGCTCTGATCGAGACCATCTTCTTCAAAAACTCGCCCCTCCACGACGGAGCCATGATTGTGCGCGGCAACGAGATACTTGCCGCCCGCTGCATCCTGCCCGTCACCTCGCGCCTCGACATCGACCCCAACCTCGGCCTGCGCCACCGCTCTGCAATCGGAGTAACCGAGCAGCTCGACGTGCTGAGTGTCATCGTCAGTGAAGAGACCGGCGCCATCTCCTACGCCGTCGGCGGTGAGATCCATAATAACATCAGCCCTGTCGAGCTCCGCCAGGCCCTCGAGAAATACGGATGCTGATAATGGTTAATGGTTAGTGGTTAATGGTTAACGGTTAAAGGTTAATGGTTAATGATTAAGGGGTAAACGATGGCCTTGTATCAGGCTGAGACAGGGCGATAGAACAATCATACCGAAAAAATATTTTAGGGGGGGTGTAAGATTTCACCTCCTTTTTACGTCATATATAGTGTATGGGCAATCTGCGCAAGAGGAGCTATGCCGACTACGAGGCATTCATGTTGCGCCACCGCACCACTGTGTGGCGGGCCTGCTGCCGCTTTGCCCATGAAGATAAGGAGCTGGCGCGCGACCTCGTGCAGGAGGTCTACTTGGCGATGTGGCTCCGCTACGACCAACTCGATGACGGTGCCAACGCGTGGCAGCAACGGGCATGGGTGTGGCGCACGGCACGGTCGGTGCTGGTGGACCTCTACCGCAAGCGTGAGCCCGATACCGTGCCGCTCGACAGCTTGGACGAAGAGCATCTGGCCGACACCACGGTGGACTATGCCAAGCATATCAACGACATTATGGGCCTCCTCGGCGCAGAGGAGCGCCGGCTGCTGCAGATGCGCCTCGACGGCTATGACGCCGCGGAGATAGCGCAGGCGCTGGGCATAGAGCGCAACACAGTATATCAGCGAATGAACCGTATCATAAATAAACTGAGGAAAGAATATGGAAGATGACATGAGGCAACAACTGAAGATGATGACCGACGGCTTCGACGAATGGTTCGACCGTCGCCGGCGCCAACGGGCCATAGTGGCGGGCTTGGCCACCTTCGCCGTGGTGGTTACAGTGGGACTGCTCGTTGTGGGTAATGTGCAGCCCTCCGACGGCCTATATGCCAGCAACCAGAGCCACCGCACCGAGACGGTGCAGACCATCGACCAAGTCCTATTGGCAAGCCTATGAAACGAAGCATACTCATAGCCCTCTTGGCGGCCCTTGTGGTGACAGGCGTCGTGGCGGCATGCAAGTTCATGCCGCGGGAACTATCGTACAGCGAGTGCAGCAGCGTCTACCGCCATTTTGCCGATATGCAGCTCGAGGGGGTGCGAGTGACATACGTTCGCGACAAGGTGGTCAACGACACCCTGCGTCTCCCCGTCACCCTCCTCGAAGCTGAGACCGACCGTGGCTGGGAGCTCCTCGACAGCCTCTTCGGCTATTCGGAAACACAAAACAAGATTATGAGCGACCCTGACATGTCCGATAGTTTGAAACGCCAATGGCTGAAAGGTTTTTCTTGCTGTCATTTTTATCGTTCCCACCGCGAGACCCCAGAGAAAAGAATCGAATCCAAAAGCGCCAGGGTGGACGATTTAATGGTATATGTGCTGGGCAACCGGCGCCTTGTCTGCATTTTCGAGACCGGCGACGGAGTGGCATACGGTAACAAACAGAAAAAACAGGAAGCATATAAGGCCAGCAGCCGAAAGAGAAAGGCGGTCATGAAACATATGGTTGAAGAAACGTACCATTTTAATGATGAATAAACATTAAATATAACAACAATGAAAAAAGTATTGTTCATCCTGTCGTTTATTGCTGTGGCAGGCAGCGCTATGGCCCAAAGCGGCTATTATCATCAG
>ONYC01000088.1 GCA_900321975.1 uncultured Bacteroidales bacterium | reverse complement strand
CTGCTGGATGAAGAAGTTGGCGGTGGGGTAGGCGTAGGCGATGTTGAAGGCCTCGTCCATAGAGAAACCTATTGAGGTGGTGCCGCGTTTTGGGATATGGATGGCGGCCGGAGTGTTGGAGAGGATGCGCATGCCGAGGTTGTAGTAGATTTCGGCGCCCACGATGATGCCGTAGGCCTGGCCGCCGGCGAGGCTGAGAAGGTATTGCCCTTCGTGGAGGAGGGTGTCGAGCCCGGAGATGGCGCAATAGTTGCTGTCGACGCCGCGCAGGGTTACGATGGCCTGGCGGTCGGCATAGGTGATCCAGGCGGTCTCGGAGACTATCTGCGACACCTTCTCGATGCCGTCGACCGTCGAGAGGTCGAGGTCGGCCATGTGGAAAGTCTTGCCCTCGGCGGGCTCGACGACCAGTTCGGGGTCGAAGGTGTTGAAGAGGGTCTTGGTGAGTTCGCCGATGCCGTTGTAGACGGAAAGCACGATTATCAGGGCTGCGGTGCTCACCAGCAGGCCGATGAGGGAAATCCACGAGATGACGTGAACCACCGACTTCTGCCCGCGGGAGAAGAGGTAACGGACGGCGATAAGGGCCTCGAGTTTCATTGTTTCAAGAGGCGCTCGATGTTCTCGATATAGTCGAGCGAGTCGTCGAGGTAGAATTCGAGATGGGGGATGATGCGCAGCTGCTTACCTTCGCGGAGGCCGAGGCGCCGCCGCAGGTCGGGCGTGTTCTCGCGGATGAGCTGGAGGAGCCCCTCTTTGGTCCCCTCGCCGATAATCATCAGCGAGACGTAGATGCGGGCGATGGAGAGGTCGGGGGTGATGCGCACCTGGGTGACGGTGATAAGCGACGGACCGAAGACCGACTTGGTCTCGCGGAGGAAGATATCGCCCATATCCTGCTGGATAAGGCGGCAGATTTTGTTCTGTCGTGTGCTCTGCATGGTTTCTCTTTTTACCAGCGCCAGCCGACGCGGATGGGGAGGAAGACGGTCTGCTGCATCCAAGCCACGCCGATGGTGGCATAGAACGAGTGCCAGTTGTGCTCCATATTCCGCAGGCCGTGCATATAATACCAGTTGATTCCGCCGTAGAATTCGGCCATCGGGGTGAAGGTGGTGCCGTAGGTGTTGGCATCGCCCATGAGCAGGCTACCGCCCAAGCGGCCGCCAACGAGGGGGGCAAACTTGATGGTGGTGGGCTGGTAGTCGAGGCCCATGACGGCTTTCCAAATGGGGCGGAAGTCGAAGTCGGCAAAGATATTGACTCCGGGATAGGGGTCGGCAAGGCCCTGCTTGAGGTTGTGGTAATAGTTCAGTCCGATACCGCCGCCGACGAACCAATCCTGGCTGATGTTGATGCCGGCCATGACGTTGAGGTTGGCGGCATGATGGAATTTGCTGAGGTAGTAGCCATAGTCGCCGGCTTCGCCGGTGTTTCCAATGAAGGGAGCATAGCCCGCTTCGACCTTGATCATGAATTCGTTCTTGGGGCCAAGCTGTGAGAACTGGGCGTTGGCCGACAGCGTAACGCCTAATAATGAGACTAATAGGAATAATTTTATCTTATTCATAACTGTATTAATTTCGACTGCAAAGATACATAATTATTTTCAATTATGACCAAATAACTTCCTGCGGGCAGGTCGGGATGCAGGCTGCGGCCGTTGCTACAGCCTTTTTTGCGCCACACCCGGCGGCCTGCCGAGTCGACTATGGTGACGTTGTAGCGGCCATTGACGGGGGCGTTGATGGTCAGCGCTTCGCCCTGTTTCAAGGGATTTGGGAAAAGGGTAAGCGGGATGGTTTCGACCTCGGGGATGGCCACGACGGCGGTGTCGACCATTGCGAGGGTGTATTCGCCGGGCAGGAGAATGCAATTGAAATAGCCGTCGGCGTTGGAAGTGTGCCTTCGCGAGACGCACTGCCAGGGGGAGCGGCTGTCGTAGCGGTGCATAAGCACTATGGAGTTCAGCTCGTCGGCAAGCTCGTAGAAGCCGTCGTCGAGGTTGTTGGTGCGCGAATAGCCGAAGCGGCCGCTGATGCCGGTGGGATAGTCGAAGTCGCCGTTGACGACCCAGTAGCGCCCTGCGGTGCGGATCACCCCTTCGACGGTGTCGAGGCCGTAGGGACGGCCCCAATGGTGCTCCACGCAGACGGTCGAAGGACGGCCCACGCCGTAGGCTGAAAGGGCGAAGTGGGCGTGGTTGAAGGTCCTCTGGACGTCGGCGATGATGGTGACCTCGTCGCGTGTGGCGGCGTCGGATATCTCGCAGTCGCGGTCGAGAATACAGTAGGCGGGGGTGAAGGGAAGTCCGGCGAGGAGCACCGTTGTGTCGGTGCCAGAGAAGGCGAACCAGCGTTTCTCGGCTCGTCCGTCGGACGAGAGGAAGGTTACAGGAACGCGGTTCGACCGGGAGGTGGCGGTGGTGCCGATGCTCTGCTGGCGGATGTGCAGGGTGTCGCCGAAGAGGTCGAGGTGGTAGTCGACGAATCCGGGGCTGAAGACGTGGAAGTCGAAGAAGCCGGCAAGGTCGGTGCCGGTGTAGTTGGAGAGCGAGTCGCGCACTTCGGCGGCGCTCACGTTGCCAAAGGCTTTTTCATACATAAGGCGGGTGATGGCGGCATAGAAGAGGGAGTCGCCCAAGTAGCCGCGCAGCGAGTGCCACACGAGGGCCCCTTTGTCGTAGGTGGTCGAGCCGTAGGTGAGCGAGTGGGGCATTGGGCTGAGGGGGTAGTAGCCGCGGTCGGTGATATGGGTGGTGCGGATCACATTCTCGAGGTTTTCCTGATAGAACAGGTTGGAAGCTTCGCGGCCGTCGGTGGCTTCGCGGGCCACTTCGCTGCAGAACGAGGCGCCGCCCTCGTTGAACCACATGTCGCCTTCGGTGCTGCAGGTTACGAGGTTGCCGAACCAGGCGTGCGCCAGCTCGTGGGGGATGGTGATGCGGCCGTGCTGCGACATGGGGCTTGCCATGAATTCGCGCGAAAGGGCGATGTTGTTGACGTGCTCCATCGAGCCTTTCCGGGTGGCTATATAGCCGATGCGGTCCCAGCGGTAGGGGCCGAAGCAGCGCTCAAACATCGGGACGATGGTGTTGAGCTGGAGGAAGGTCTGTGCCACCATACTGCTGTCCTGGGTGGTGAAGCCGAGGGTGAGTGGGTATCCGGCTGCGGTGGTGTGGATTTTACGGAAGTTGGCCTGGCTCACCGACACCAGGTAGGTGGGGGTGGGGTGGTCGAGCTGCCAGACGCTGTGTTCGCAGCCGAGGCTGTCGGTTTCGCAGTTTCCCTTGAGGCCGCTGCATTCGGCGGTCCATCCGGCCCGGGTTTTGATGCGGAGGGTATAGAGGGCCTTGTCGGTGAAGTTGTCGCGGCAGGGGAACATGGCGCGCCCGATGGAATGGGGGTCTTCGTTGAAGGCCACGCCGAGGTTGTAGGTCATGTCGTTGTCGAAATGGAAACCGCCCCAGCCGTAGCTCTCCACATAGTTGTGTCCGGTATATTGTATTCCGAGGGTGACAGGTGTGTGGGGCTGGATGCCGGACACCGGTATTTGCGAGATGTCGGTGGTGCCGGTGGGTGAGCCGTTGATTGTGATTGCGTTCACGGTGCCCATCAATTGCAGGCTGATATAGTCAAGAGGGCGTTGAAGTTCGAGTGTCAGGACGGCGTTGCCGGCGAAGGGGCTTCCGTTGCTGAGGTCGAGAGAGATGTCGTAATGGGTGATATCCACCGAGTCGGCGACTTGTGCCGAGGTGTACGGTGCGCTCATAATCAGCATTATCGCTGCCAATAAGGCTCTGAACTTTTTCATAGTGGCGTGTATGATTGAAAGTGCAAAGATACGAAAAAATTCTGAATAGGATAAAGGTTGGTTCAATAAATACCACATTTGAAGAGGGGAAACTATAAAAAAAAAGAAAACCATCAGCAGGAATGCTGACGGTTTTTTCTGTCGGGGTGACCCTGCTGCGACTCGAACGCAGGACCTAGAGTTTAGAAGACTCTCGCTCTATCCAGCTGAGCTACAGGGCCAATCTGTCGGGGCACCCAGATTCGAACTGGGGATCTCCTGCTCCCAAAGCAGGCGCGATAACCGGGCTTCGCTATGCCCCGAGGGCGTTAGTGCCATAAAAAAAGACGCCTTGGGGCGTCTTTTGGCGGAGAAGGGGGGATTCGAACCCCCGGTACCCTAATCGAG
>ONYC01000084.1 GCA_900321975.1 uncultured Bacteroidales bacterium | reverse complement strand
CGACCTATCTTCTACCTATCAACTACCACCGTTCTTCGATAGTTCTTCGATCGTTCTTCGATAGTTCTTCGATTGTTCTTCGATTCGAATCGAAATACTATCGAAGAACTATCGAACATCTATCGAAGAACTGCCGGTGTCGATGCGGAGCCTGAGGGTCGGAAACGGGATGTTTTTTAATATTTTTTTTGGCAGTTTTGAAAAAAAGGTGTATCTTTGCAAATTAATATTTTTGCAAATAATAATATAATGGCTATGTATACAGACACTTCTAAATTCATCGGCGAAGGCCTTACTTACGACGACGTACTGCTCGTCCCCGCTTATTCCGAGGTGCTTCCCCGCGAGGTTACCGTTGCTTCGCGTTTCTCGAAGCGTATTGTGCTGAACACCCCGCTGGTGTCGGCCGCTATGGACACCGTTACCGAGGCCGCGATGGCCATCGGTATGGCCCAGGAGGGCGGTATCGGCGTGTTGCACAAGAATATGAGCATCGAGCGTCAGGCCAACGAGGTGCGCAAGGTGAAGCGTGCCGAGAACGGCATGATTATCGACCCCATCACTCTCAGCAAGGACGCCAAGGTGAAGGATGCCCTGCACCTGATGGAAGAGTACGGTATCGGCGGCATCCCCATTGTCGACGAGAACAGGATGCTTATCGGTATGGTCACCAACCGCGACCTGCGCTTCGAGCGCGATATGGAACGCCCCCTGAGCGAGATTATGATCACCAAGCTCATCACCACCCATGAGGGCACCACCTTCGCCGAAGCCACCGACATCCTCCAGCAGCACAAAATCGAGAAGCTGCCCGTGGTGAACGAGAAGGGTCAGTTTATGGGCCTTATCACCTATCGCGACATTATCAAGACCAAGGAGCGCCCCAGCGCCTGCAAGGATTCGAACGGCCGTCTGCGTGTGGCCGCCGGCGTGGGTATCACTCCCGATATGATGGACCGCGTCGACGCGCTGGTGAAAGCCGGCGCCGATGCAATCGTCATCGATACCGCCCACGGACACAGCGTCCGCGTGGTCGAAGCCCTGAAGAAAGTGAAAGCCGCCTATAAGGATATTGACGTGGTGGTCGGAAACATCGCCACTGGCGAGGCAGCCATCATGCTGGCCGAGGCCGGCGCCGACGCCATCAAGGTCGGTATCGGCCCCGGAAGTATCTGCTCGACCCGCATCGTGGCCGGTATCGGCGTGCCGCAGCTGACCGCCGTGTGCGAGGTGTGCGGCGCCCTGAAGCAGAAAGGCTATGATGTGCCCGTGATCGCCGACGGCGGTATCCGCTACAGCGGCGACGTGGTGAAGGCCCTGGCCGCCGGTGCAAGCTCGGTGATGGTCGGTTCGCTCGTGGCGGGTGTCGACGAGGCTCCCGGCGAGACCATCATCTTCGAAGGCCGCAAGTTCAAGTCATATCGCGGAATGGGCAGCCTCGAAGCCATGCAGAGCGGCTCGAAAGACCGCTACTTCCAGGACAAGGAGACCGACGTCAAGAAGCTCGTCCCCGAAGGCGTTGTCGGACGCGTGCCCTATAAAGGAACCCTCGCCGAAGTGCTCTACCAGCTCGTGGGCGGCTTGAAGGCCGGCATGGGCTATACCGGAAGCCGCACCATCGAGGACCTTCAGCAGGCCAAGTTCATCCGCATCACCGCCGCCGGCCGTACCGAGAGCCATCCCCACGACATAGCCATTACCCGTGAGGCTCCGAACTATTCTAGGTAAAAAGTCAAGAAGATTCCAGTCAAGCAGATAAACGAGATTTCCAAATGAAGAAGATACTGTTGGCGTTAGCCGTCGTTCTACTCTCGATATTCAACATTCAGCTTTCGGCACAGACAGATCCTGTGGTGATGGAAGTCGGCGGACAGCAGATCCGCCAGTCGGAATTCATGCAGGAGTTCCTTCCGACGGTGGCCCATTCGAAACTCAACGGCAGATATGAGAAGCATCAGGCCATATGGGAGTATGCCGACCTGTTCGCAAACTTCCGCGCAAAAACCCTCGACGCCCACAACCGGGGCTTCGACACCACCGCCGAGCTCAAGGCCGAGCTGGCCAAATACCGCCGCGAGCTGGCTGCCCCCTACCTTATCGACTCGGCCGTGCTCTCGGGCTTGCTCGAAGAGGCCTACGAGCGCAACCACTATTCGCTTCACGCAGCCCACATCCTGGTTCGTGTGAGCCACGATGCCGCCCCCGAGGACACCCTCAAGGGGTTCGAGCTGATCAACAAATACTATGAGCGTGCCGTCGCCGGCGAGGACTTCATGGCCCTTGCCCGTGAGGAGGCCATCCGAAGCAATCCCGGCAACCAGCCCCGTCCCAACGAGGGCGACTTGGGCTATTTCACCGCCTTCGATATGGTATATCCCTTCGAGAATGCCGCCTACGGCCTCGAGGTGGGGCAGATCAGCCGCCCCGTGCGTACCCGTTACGGCTACCATATCGTCAAGCTGATCGACAAGGTGGGAGTTCACGGCAAGGTGAATATCGCCCATATCTGGCTCTCGGCAAGCGATTCGTCCAGCAAGCGCAAGGAGATATACACGATGTACAACCACCTGAACGAGGGCTTCTCGTTCGAGAGTCAGGCCCTGCTGAGCGACGACCGCTCCACAGCCGAACGCGGCGGCGAGATTCCGCTGGCCCGCCTCTCGCAGCTGCCTCCGGAGTATATCCACGCAATCGAGCATCTGAGCAACGGCCAGTACAGCCGTCCGTTCTTCACCCAGTATGGCTGGCATATCGTGAAACTTATCCACAAGGACACCCTGCCTCCATTCGAAAGCATGGTTCCGTACTACAAGCAGAAGATGACCGTCGATCCGCGTGGTGCCGAGAGCCGCAAGGTGTTTGCCGCGAAGGCGCGTGAGAAATACGGCATCGTCGACCTCACCCGCACCCCGGTTCCCGCTCCCGCCAAGCGTGGCCGCAAGGCTGCCGCACCGGTGGTGATGCAGGCATCGCTCGACGAGCTGGTCTCCATCGTGCCCGACTCGGTGATGATGGGCAAGTGGAAGTCGTATGACGAAAGCCTTATCACCGACCGCCGCCCCTTGGTGCGTGTGCCGGGCCGCGAATACACGGCCGTCGACCTCGCCCGCTATATCCGCAAGAATATGGCCGACCAGCGCCACGAGGCTATGGACTACTATGTCCGCCGCAAGTTCGACCTCTTCCTCGACAGCGTGACTATCGCCTATGCCGACAGCCAGCTCGAGAAGGAATATCCCGATTTCGCCGAGGTGGTGGATGAATACCGTCGCGGATTGATGATATTCAACTATAACGACAAGATGATCTGGTCGAAAGCCATCTACGACACCGTAGGCTTCGCCGACTTCTATGCCCGCGAGAGTGCAAAGAAGAACCTCTCCAACCCCGCCGACTCGGTGTTCTTCTGGGGCGTGCGCGCCCGACTGACCACCCTCGACGTGGCCGACAGCGCCCAGCTCCAGCCCGCAAAGGCGTTGAAGCTGATTGGCAAAGCGATGAAGAAGAATGTCGGCAGTACCGGTATGAAGGAACTCCTGGAGAAGAACTTCAACCGCAAGTGCGGCGTGAAGACTCCGGTGGCGGTCTCGGTGGATATCGTCGAGAAAAACCGCACCAAAGTGCTTGCCGACGACCAATGGAATGTCGGCGTATACGCTGCCCCCTACAACAAAGGCTACCGCCTGCTGGTCGTCGAGCAGATTATCGAGCCCACCCTCAAGGCTCAGAACGAAGCACGCGGATACTACCTCAACGCCTATCAGAACGAGGTGGAGCGCCGCCTGAACGACGAACTTCGCAAGAAGTACGATGTCAAGATAAACTGGGATGTCATCGACGCAATCACATATTAGCCTCGTTGCAGCCCTTCTGGCCTGCCTGCTGGCGGTTTCGTGCCGTCAGGGGGGCGACGATTCGCCGGTGGTGGCCCGCGTCTATGGTCACGAACTGCACAAGTCCGACCTCGCGGGGCTTGTTCCACAGGGCGTTACTGCCGACGACAGCGCGGCGATCGTTGCCTCGTATATCGACCAGTGGGTTCGCCAGACGGTGGTTCTCTCCAAAGCCGAGAAGAATGTCAAGCAGGACTTCAGCCGCCAGCTGGGCGAATACCACAACAGCCTGCTCATCTACGCCTACGAGCGCCAGATCGTCGACAAACTGCTCGATACGATGGTTACCCCCGGCCAGATACGCGAATACTACGATACCCACCGTAACGACTTTGTGCTGAAAAACAGTATCGTCAAAGCGGTGTATGTGGTTGCCCCGAAACGTTCGGTTGCCGCTCCCGCGCTGAAAAACCTGGTGTCCAAACGCGTGTTCTCCGACGCCGAAGTGGTCGATATGGAGCAGCTGGCTTCGCGGCACGGGTTGCAGGGATATTACGACGCCGACACATGGATTCCGTTCTACACCCTCCAGGCGTCGGTGCCCATAACAACCTATAACGAAAACCTCTATCTCCGCCAGAACACGTCCATCGTGCTCAGCGACGACTCGCTTACCTATTTTGTAAGAATCCTCGACTATAAGGTCTCGGACGACATCTCGCCCATCGATCTCCAGAAGCAGGCCATCCGCTCGATCATCGTCAACCGGCGCAAGGTCGACCTGCTGGCCAAGATGCAGGCCGATCTGATGGCCGAAGCCGAGAAGGCCGACGAGGTGAAAATATATTGATCAATTGAACATAACGATATGAAAAAGAAGATAATCGCCCTTGCCGTGATTTCGCTTTTAGGCGTCCAGTCGGCAATCGTCTGCGCCCAGGACGAGACTCTGGTCGACGGTGTGGCCGCTGTGGTGGGCAAAAACATCATAAAACATTCGGACATCGAACGCCCCTTCGCCCAGATGCGCCTCCGTTCGGGAATGAACGATGCCTTCGCCAACCGCTGCTCGATACTCGAGAACCTTATCCTCAACCAACTCCTTGTCCACAAGGGTGAGGTCGACAGCGTCGAGGTGACCGACGACGAGGTGAGCCGTTATGCCGAGATGTACCTCAAGAACGACCTCCGCAAATACGGCACCCGCGAGGCGTTGCGCGAGGCAACCGGCTTCACCTACGACGAACTCAAAACCCAGTACGAGCGCATGCTGCGCTCGATGATACTTGCCCAGCGGGTGCAGTACCAACTCACCGAAGAGGTGACGGTAACCCCCTACGAGGTGGGCGAGTTCTTCCGTTCGCTCCCGGCCGATTCGCTGCCCGAAATCCCCGAGCGCTACGAGTTCTCGGTGATCGAGATGGCACCTGTGATTTCGCAGGCCGAACGCGACCGCGTGCGTACCGAGTTGGCCGAGTTGCGCGAACGCGTCATCAAGGGCGAGAAATTCTCGATGCTGGCCACGCTCTATTCGCAAGACCCCGGGTCGGCCAAGAAAGGCGGCGAGCTGGGCTTCTTCTCGCGCGGCGAGATGGTCGGCGAATTCGAGTCGGCCGCCTTCGCGCTCAAACCCGGCGAGGTGTCGCCCATCATCGAGACCAAGTTCGGATTCCATATCCTGCAGCTCATCGAACGTCGCGGCAACACCGTGAACTGCCGTCATATACTGCTCATCCCGAAAGTGTCGCCCGACGACATGCTTGCCGCCCGTATGAAACTCGACAGCATCGCCGCCGAGATACGTGCCGGAAAGATAAGTTTCGAGGATGCCGCGCGGCAGTACAGCACTGCCGCCAACGCCCGTCAGGGCGGTTCGGCTGTGGCCCCCGACGGTTCGGCCCGGTTCGACCGCGCCACAGTCGATGAAAACTACTATGCCGTCGGCATTCCCGGCCTCGACGAAGGCCAGGTTACCGACGCCACCGCCATGCGCACCGAGGACGGGCATGATGCCTACCGCATCGTTCGGCTCAACAAGAAGTACCCCGCCCACAAGGCCAACCTCACCGACGACTACGACGCCATCTACAATGCCGCCCTCGCCGACGCCAAGCAGCGCAAGCTTGTCCAATGGGCCAAACGCCAGATGGCTATCACCTACGTCCGCCTCAGCGACGAATACAAAGACTGTGTCTTCCCCAATCTCAAATAAAACACCAACCGAAAAATGCCGGACAAAGAAACCCTCGACCTCCTTGTCGAAAAAAACAAAACGCTCCGTAACGAAATATCAAAAGTGATCGTAGGCCAGACCGAAGCCGTCGACAGCCTTCTGCTCGCCCTCTTCACCGGCGGCCACTGCCTGCTGCTCGGTGTCCCCGGCTTGGCCAAGACTTTGATGGTGAGCACGCTGGCACAGACACTCGGCCTCACCTTCAACCGCATCCAGTTCACCCCCGACCTTATGCCGTCCGACATCACCGGCAGCGAAATCCTCGACCAGCAGCGCCAGATGCAGTTCCTGCGCGGCCCGGTGTTCGCCGGCATAGTGCTTGCCGACGAGATCAACCGCACCCCGCCGAAGACCCAGGCGGCCCTGCTCGAAGCCATGCAGGAACACCGTGTAACCATCGGCGGCAAGACCTATCCGCTGCCCGACCCGTTCTTCGTGCTCGCCACCCAGAACCCCATCGAGCAGGAGGGCACCTATCCGCTCCCCGAAGCCCAATTGGACCGCTTTGTGTTCAACATTCGGCTCGACTACCCCTCGTTCAGCGAGGAGGTCGACATCGTCCGCCGCACCACCGCCGGGGCAATGCCCGTCCCGCAGGCTGTCCTTTCGGCCGACGAGATTCTCCGCTGCCAGGCCGCCATCCGCCGCATGCCCGTGGCCGACAATGTGCTCGAATATGCCGTCCGCCTGGTGAGCAGCACCCGCCCGGCCGGCCAGTCGGGCCAGGTGGCCCGCTATATCTCCTACGGCGCCGGCCCCCGCGCGTCGCAGTACCTCATCATGGGCGCGAAAACCCATGCCGCCCTCGCCGGAAAGTATTCGCCCGATATCGAGGATGTCAAGGCTGTGGCGCTCAATGTGCTGCGCCATCGTATCGTCCGCAACTACTACGCCGAAGCCGAGGGCATCAGCACCGACAATATCGTAGCTACGCTGCTGTCCGAAACCGAATGATTGTTTTTTTTATAACGGAATCAAATAAATTGCTTAAATTTGCATTTCGGTAGTTAAAAGAGTATAAGTTAAAATCTATTAAATATGAAGAAATTAGCAACTACATTACTCGCGCTGGCTTCGCCCCTTTTGGCAATGGCCAGCGAAGCTGACTTGAAATTGCCCGAGGATTTTGCAAGCCAACCGCAGACCTCAATTCTCTACTGGGGCTTTGCCATCGTTGTGCTGGGCCTCCTCTTCGGCTTCTGGCAGTTCAGCAAAGTCCGCAAGCTGAAAGCCCATAAGTCGATGCTCGAAATCGGCAACGTAATCTTCAAGACCTGCTCCACCTACCTGAAGCAGCAAGGCAAGTTCCTGCTTCTTCTCTTCCTCTTCATCGGTGCTGCTATGGCTTTGTATTTCGGCCTTCTGCAGTCGATGCCGCTGGGTAGCGTGCTGCTCATCCTGGGTTGGACAGTCGTCGGTATCCTCGGTTCCTACGGTGTCGCCTGGTTCGGTGTGCGTATGAACACCTATGCCAACGCCCGTATGGCTTTCGCCAGCTTGCGCCGTCGTCCGCTCGACCTGCTCAACATCCCCCTGCGCGCCGGTATGAGCATCGGTATCGTGCTCATCTGCATCGAGCTGGTCCTCATGCTCGTCATCCTCCTGCTTATGCCCGAAGACCTGGCCGGTAGCTGCTTTATCGGCTTCGCCATCGGCGAGAGCCTCGGCGCCAGCGCCCTGCGTATTGCCGGCGGCATCTTCACCAAGATCGCCGATATCGGAAGCGACCTTATGAAGGTGGTCTTCAAGATCGGCGAGGACGATCCCCGCAACCCCGGCGTCATCGCCGACTGCACCGGCGACAATGCCGGCGACTCCATCGGACCCACCGCCGACGGCTTCGAGACCTACGG
>ONYC01000032.1 GCA_900321975.1 uncultured Bacteroidales bacterium | reverse complement strand
CTTCGATAGTTCTTCGATCGTTCTTCGATTGTTCTTCGATTCGAATCGAAGAACAATCGAAGAACGATCGAAGAACTATCGAAGAACGGCCGGAGTTGATGCCTGGCCGGCCGGTGGTTTTTGTGCATTTTGGGGGTGTAGAGGTTGTCTCAAAATGCAAAAATGTCGTATCTTTGCACGCTCAATATAATGATGCACAATGGCCATTAATATCGAACTGTCAGGACATTACACCTACAGCCGCATCTTGCGGACGGTGCTTCCGAGCATCGGAATGGTGCTTGTGACGTCGGTTTATTCGATTGTCGACGGCTTTTTTGTGTCGAATTTTGCTGGCAAGACCGGTTTCGCAGCCATCAACCTAACATTCCCGGTGATTATGATGATAGGTTCGCTGGGGTTGATGATCGGTTCGGGCGGCGCGGCTCTGGTGTCGAAAATCAAAGGTGAAGGGTATCCGCAGAAGGCCAACCGCGTGTTTACAATGCTGGTGCAGTTCGGGTTGCTGCTCGGATTGGTGCTCGGTGTGGCGCTTGCGATAGCGGCTCCTGCGGTGTCGCGCTGGCTGGGGGCCGACGAGCCGATGATGGACGAATGTGTCCAATATATCCGTCTGAATATGATCGGCATGCCGGGATTTGTACTCCAAATGGCTTTCCAGTCGTTCTATATGGCAGCCGAACGGCCGCAGCTGGGCACGCTGATGTCGGTGGTGGCTGGCGTCACCAATATCGTGCTCGACGCCATACTGGTATGGTGGCTGGGAATGGGCGTTGCGGGAGCGGCGGTGGCGACGGCGGCTGGTTGCTCGGTGGGCGGTCTTTACCCGGTGTTCTACTTCTCTTCGCGGCGCAATCGCGGAAGCCTGAAGATTGTTCCCTCGCGTTTCATCTGGCCATATATAGGCAAAGCCTGCAGCAACGGTATGTCGGAATATGTGGGCAACATTGCGATGAATATCGTGACGATCTGCTATAACATGCAGCTGATGCGCTATTTGGGCGAGGACGGTGTGTCGGCCTACGGCGTGATGATGTATATCGCGTTCATCTTCGCGGCGGTGTTTATCGGCTATAATATCGGAATCACGCCCATCATCGGCTACCACTACGGGGCCGGCGATGTGGGCGAGCAGCGGTCGCTGATGCGCAAGTCGGCGGTGATGATTGGCGGATTGGGAGTGCTGATGACCCTCTCGTCCGAGCTTTTCGCCGGACCGCTGGCGCGCGTGTTCGTGGGTTACGACGCTGCACTTACCGAATTGACCATCAGAGGTATGCGTATATATATGCTCGCGTTTATGATCAGCGGGCTCAATATGTTTGTGTCGGCCTTGTTCACGGGGCTCAACAACGGGGTGGTCAGCGCGGTAGCCGCCTTCACCCGAACGTTGGTGTTCGAGCTGGCATGCGTGTGGATTCTCCCGGCATTGCTGGGAATCAACGGCATATGGATGTCGTGGGGGATTGCCGAGGTGTTGTCGCTGTTGCTTTCGGTCTTTCTTGTGTGGCGTTTCGCACCCCAGCTATTGAAGAAGTGAGGCCAGCTGCTTGGCTGCCGGCTGGTTCAGGCGGTGCCCAAACTTGTTGCTCCAAACTATCTCATACCCGAGAGCCTCCAGTTCGCGGGCGTTTTTCTTCGCGGGTTCGCGGCCTACCAATTCGTCGTCGCTCGAGAAGAAGGCTATCATCCGAGGGCTGACGACGGGTTTCAGGGTGTCTCTTAAATGCTTGAATTTCTGCACCAGTGGCTCGTCGAGTGTCCATTCGGTGGCGCCGTCCTCGCGTTCGCAGTGGTATTTGTGCTTGCCGTAGCCCAGTTTGCGGAGCGTGGTTTCAATATTGTAGGTCGGATTTATGGCCACTTTTACGGGGGCATTGAGGTAGAGGGTGTATAATCCGCCGGCAGACGTGCCGATGATAAGGTCGGGGGCGAACACATTCTCGTAATCCTTCAGTATGGCCATTGCCGCCACCGGGTCGGTGGGCAGTTCGGGCGAAAGCCACTCGTATTGGCTCAGGTAGTGGCCCAGCGAGCTCTTGGTGCCGCTTTTCGCACCCGAGCCCATTCCGTGGATATAGAGTGCGTAGGGCATCAGGTTTTGCTGCGTTTGAGGAGGAATGGGAGCATCACCTGGTGGAATCCTTGGGCGATGTCGACCGGAACATAGTCGATTCGGTACTGCATGGCGCGCTGTTGCAGTTCGGCGAAGCAGGCCGACATGCGTTTCTGGTAGGCTTCAGCCACTTCTGACGGCTGCAGCCGCAGTTCGCGGCCGCTCTCCAGGTCGATGAAACGATGCGGACGAGAGCCGAAATCGAGCTCCACTTCGCTTGCGCGGTCGTAGGTGTGGAAGAAGATCACCTCGTGTTTGTTGTGCCGCAGGTGGCGCAAGGCGTCGAAGACGGCCTCCTGCTCATCCGGTCGTACCAGTGCGTCGGAGAATATAACCACCAGCGAGCGTCGGTGCAGTTGCTCGGCGGTCAGATGTAGCGATTCGGCCACCGAGGTGGTGCGCATCGGGCGTTGATCGGCACTGGTGGGTTGCAGCAACCCTTCGAGGAGGGTCATCATATACTGCCTGTGGGCAGCGCTGCTGCGGCAAGGTGTCTGCTGGTCGATCTGGTTACTGAACAGCGTCAAGCCGAAAGCGTCGCGCTGGCGGTGCAGCAGTTCGAACAGGACGGCCGCTGCATAGGCCGAAAAGGTAAGTTTGTTGGGATTGTCGATATCTCCCTGCCCCTGGAGAGGATAGTACATCGATGTGCTCTGGTCAATCAGCACCTGGCAGCGGAGATTGGTTTCGGCGTCGAACTGCTTTACAAAAAGCTTGTCGGTGCGGCCATAGAGGTGCCAGTCGATGTTCCTTGTGCTTTCACCGGTGTTGTATTGGCGGTAGTCGGAGAATTCGACGGAGAAACCGTGAAAAGGACTTTTATGCCTGCCGGTGATGAATCCTTCAACCACCTGGCGGGCATAAAAGTCCAGTGTTTTGTAGCGTGAAATTAAACTTTGATCCACCTGATACTAGAGAAGGGCGTCGAGTTTCTCGGTGAGGGTCTCTTTTGCCACAAGACCTACGCTTTTGTCGACGGGCATGTCGCCACCTTTGAAGAAGAGCACGGTGGGGACGTTGCGGATGCGGAACTTGGCAGCGAGGTCGGAACATTCGTCGACGTCGGCGGTGCCGATTACGGCGCGGCCTTCGTATTCTTTCTCAATCTCCTCGATGCGGGGGGCGAGGGCCTTGCAGGGACCGCACCATGTGGCACCGAAGTCAATCATTACGGGCTTGCCGGAAGCCATGATGTCGTTGAAGTTTTCTTCTGTTACTTTCATCTTATTGTTGTTTTTTTATTGTTTTTGTCTCCTGTTAGTTTGTGCAAATTCGGTGCCAGATTATTTCGCGCGGAAATATATGGTCATCGGAACACCGTGGAAGTCCCATAGTTCGCGCATGCGGTTTTCGACGAACCGCTTGTACGGGTCGCGGATATATTGGGGCAGGTTGCAGAAAAATACGAACTGAGGGTAGGGGGTGGGCAGTTGGGTGATATATTTTATCTTTATCCATTTGCCCTTCACCGAAGGTGGCGGGTTCTGCTCTTTGACGATGGGTAGCAGGACCTCGTTGATGTCGGCGGTGGAAATGCGGCGGCTGCGTGCCTCGTATACCGAACGGGCGGCCTCAAGCACCTTGAAGATTCGCTGCTTGTTGATCACCGAGGTGAAGATGATGGGCACATCGTCGAACGGGGCGATACGCTCCTTGATGAGCTTCTCGAAGTCGCGATGGGTGTTGGTCTCTTTCTGCACGAGGTCCCATTTGTTCACCACGATCACCACGCCCTTGTGGTTGCGCTGGATGAGCGAGAAGATGTTGAGGTCCTGTTGTTCCAGCCCCTGGCTTGCGTCGAGCATCAGAATGCAGACGTCGGCGGCCTCGATTGCACGTACAGAGCGCATCACGGAGTAGAATTCCAGGTCTTCCGACACTTTCGATTTGCGGCGCAGACCTGCGGTGTCGACAAAGTTGAAGTCGAAACCGAAGAGGTTGTAGCGGGAATAAACCGAATCGCGTGTGGTGCCTGCGATGGGGGTTACCACCGAGCGTTCCTGTCCGGTGATGGTGTTGATGAACGAGCTCTTGCCCACATTTGGGCGCCCGACGACGGCTATGCGGGGAAGACCGTCGGTGGCGTCGGTCTCGTCGCCCTCGCTGAAGTCTTTCACAATGGCGTCAAGCAGTTCGCCGGTACCGCTTCCGGTAATGCCTGCGATGGGGTAGGGGTCGCCCAGTCCAAGGGCGTAGAACTCGCCCAAAGCGTCCATCTGCGCGGCATTGTCCACCTTGTTTACGCCCAGCACCACCGGTTTCGGCTGGCGGCGTAGCATGTCGGCCACATCTTCGTCCATCGGGGTGAGCCCTTCGCGGGCGTCGACCAGGAAGAGGATGGTGTCGGCCTCGTCGATTGCAAGGGCCACCTGCTTGCGGATTTCTACCTCGAACTCGTCGTCGCCACCCATGACATAACCGCCGGTATCGATGACGGAGAAATGCTTGCCGTTCCAGTCGGAATGGCCATACTGGCGGTCGCGGGTTACTCCGCTGGTGCTGTCGACGATTGCATCGCGGCTTTCGGTCAGCCGGTTGAAGAGTGTCGACTTTCCGACGTTGGGTCGGCCTACTATAGCGAGAATATTCAAGTGCTTGTTAGTTTAGGGTTGGATGATTAGTTTTCAATTATCGAAGTTGCGCCACCTTTGCCAAAGAGTAGGTTCATACCGAATTTGACGTTGAAGGCCTTTGCTTCGACAAGATAGACGCTGCTGACATAGTCGGCCATAACGAACACCTGGACTGCAGTTGCGGGGGTCATCACGAATCCCACGCCAGGGTTGAAGGGGCTGATTTTGTTGCCGTCGTACACTATCGACGAACCCACAATCAGTTCGGCCCAGTTGAAGAGGTTTACGCCGAAGGTGAGGGTGGTGTTGAAACGGAAGGTGTTCTTCAGGTCGCCGGTAAGGTCAAGCTCATACTTGTTCTTTCTGCTCAGCAGACCGCGGTCCCATTGGCCATGCAGCAACAATCCGGCGCGGAGTATTTTTGCGAAGCTGAAGCTGGCACCCAGGTTGAGTTTCGTGGGCACGCAATACCAGTAGTCGGCTCCTGTGGTGGTGTCGGGCGTCAGCCCTTCGAGGAAGTCTTGGAGGTGGGCTGTAACCGAGTCGGAGTTCATCGTGCCGTGATCGAGGATCGTACGCACGTTCTCACCGTCGAAGGTAAAAGTGGCGTGTCCGCCCTCAGGCATCACGGTGTAGGTATTTTTCTTCCAGTGGATACCGGCCGAGAGGTCGTTGATTGAAGCCGAGAATTTGAATGGGCCGAAGTCGTATTGTGCACCCAGGTCGAAAGCAACACCGGTGTTCGAGCCGAAGGCACGGATAATGTCGCCTACGCCAATGCTGCTGAGGGTAAAGTGCTTCAGGCTGTCGACCGGCATGCAGATTGCACCCTGCAACTGATAGTAGGCATCGATAGAAATGCTGTCGAGATTGTCTCCTGTGTTGAGGTCGATGCGTGAGTTGTCGGTCTGCAGGTTCACCACGCCGCTGAGTAGTTTGGCACGGACACCGATGGTGAGTCCAAGAGGTGACAGGCGGTGTCCCACCCCGATGGAAGTTTCAAGATATGATGTGAAGTTCAGCAAGTCGCCATTGAGCAGGCGCACGCTGTTGATCACCTGTCCGTTGTCGTCGACATTGCCATTGCGGAGGGCATTGACGATGTCGATGGGAATACCCATACTGAAGTCGTTGACCCATCTGGCACCTAGGGTGACGAAGGTGTTGCCGATATGCAGGCCGAATCCGACGATGTCCATGTCGTAGCCCAGGCGGAAACGGTTGTCGGTGGTAAGCGAATCGAGGATTCGGTTGATGCTCACAACGGTATTGCCCGATGCCTGGTCATAATAGACAAAGTCGCTAAGCGACAGCGGTGCTCCGAATCTGAATCCCAGGCTGGGAAGGGTGAGGTAGACTGTATTTTTGTTGGGATAGAGAGCCGGGTTGAGCTGATTCGACTGCGGAGTGCGGAACGAATGGTAGAAGAGATTGTTTGTCTCGTTATACTGGGCGCTTGCTGTACCCATGCCGAACAGGACGGCTGCGATGATGACAAGTGTGCGGTGTTTCATATTGCGGTCCTCCTGTATTTAGTGTAAGATTGGATTCTCTATAACCGGGATGTCGACAGAGACATCGGGATGTACCTGAACCGAGGCGCGGATCTTAAGGCTGTTCGATCGCTGGACAGCCACCTTTCCGGCTCCCGACGATATTGCGAGGCCGAAGTGCATCTTGCGGGCATCTTTGAGTTTCCTCAGTTTCTCCTGGTTGAGAAGGGCGCGCACTACTGTGGTTTTCACGCCAGATGCCTCGAGGGTCGAAGGGTCGGAATCCATGGGCCTGGTGGGAGCCGAGAGGACGGTGTCAAGATTGACAACTTCGAAGAGGAAGTTCGAGTCGGCGTCAAGCATCGAGGCGCTCATCATAAAGTCGAAGGGAATTCCATTGTCGAAAGCCAGGTTGATATACGAGTCTTTGAGTTCGGCGTCGACATTGTCGCCCAGGGTGTTGAGTATGGAGTCGATATTCACGGTGGCAAGGCCGTCGCCGAGGTCGATGGTGAAGTCGTATGGAAGCATACCGATATGAACCTCGAAGGGGAATGCCGCCGAAACGGCAGCGTCATACTCGAGGTAGGTCATCCTGATGGTGTCCATCATCTGGGGAAACGACGGGTTTGTGATGTTGCTGATTGCCCAGCTATCATCGATGCTGAATTTGAAACGGAAGGAGGCAATGATTTTGCGCGGCATAGTGTTGATCAGCGGAGCTAGGTCGATGCTGTCGAAACTCAGCGTCTGGCGGTTGAGCACATTGTTGATGGTGATAGGTTCGATGGGGGGCAGGCCGGTGAATACATGTGTTATATAGTCGTGGCCGACATATTTTATCACCAGGCTGTCGGCTGTGGCGCGCACATGGTTCTGCACAATGGTGTCGTATCCCGGCTGGCAATGACCCTGATACACGGCATCGAGGTTGAACCAAAGGTGGTTGATGGCTATGTTGCCGGCCGTGATGGACGATATGCGGGCATCGTCGAACAGCGAGATGTCGACCGAATACTCCAGTGTGGTGTCGATGAAATCCATAAATCCTTTTGCTCCGCCTTTGGCCGAGGGACGCATCTTGGCTGTATCACCCGTCGGATCGTAGCCCAGAGCATAGATGATATCCTGTGCTGTGGTGTCGAACACAAGGGTTACCACATCTTCGTTGGGATCGAGCCAACCGGTGTAGTTTTCGTTGAGCATCTCGTAGATGTCGTTCAGGGTCAGCTCACCATAGGCGATGGGCACTCCGAAGTAGGGGTCCACTTCGCCCTGCACATGGATGGGATGCCTGAGCAATTCGAGGTCCTCGTTGCGGATGCACGAGCTGAACAATGTCAGCATTAGCGCTGTTACAAGGATAACGGATCGTTTCATAATATTAATATTTAGTTGTTTTTTAATTATTTACAATAATAGACGGTTACTATTCCAAATTGCAAATATATGGAAATAAAGTGTAATAAACAAATAAAATATTCAAAGAAACGGTATATTTCCTGTCCGGAACTATTTCTTTGCAATTTTGACCCTTCTCAGGTCGAGGGTGTTCATGGCATTGGAACTCAACCCGCTGACATTTTTATGTGTGAAGTGGAGAATCTGGTCGTAATACAGCACAATGACTGGCGATTCCTCCATCACAAGGCGGTCGATCTTGCGGTATAAGGCCAGTCGTTCTTCGGGCGATGTGCAGCGTCGGGCCTGCTCGTACAGCTTGTCGACCGTAGTGTTGTGGAATCTCGTGTAGTTAGGGCCTGCGGGAGCCTTGTTGGGAGAGTAGAACAGCATCAGGTAGTTCTCAGCATCGGGATAGTCAGCCACCCACGATCCGCGGAACCATTCCACCTTCCCCTGGGCAATCTGTTCGCGCAGCGCCGCCGGCGGATTGACGTCCACCTGGATGTCGAAGCCGATCAAACCGAGCTGCTGCTGGATGTATTTGCAGAGGTCGAGATAGTTGCTTGTGGTCGACAGCTTGAGTTTAGGCAACCCCTTCCCGTCGGGATATCCGGCTTCGCGGAGCAACGTTTTCGCACGGTCGGGATCGTATTCGTAGACAGGCTCTACCGCAACGCCCGGCAACCCTTTCGGGACAAATCCGTACACTCCAGGTTCGCCGATATTGTTACGCAGGTAGCGCATCATTTTGCGTCGGTCGAATCCGAGGTTGATCGCCTGCCGTATGCGTCTGTCTTTCAGCACGCCGTTCTCGTTGCTCATGTTGAATCCCAGATACTCCGTGTTGAGGTACGGGGTGCTGACCATATCGATACGGTCGGCATATTTGGCTTTGAGGCTGCCGTCGGGGTTGAGAATCTCGTCTTTGTAGCTGGCATCGAGCGAATTCATAAAATCGAGACTCCCTTTGACAAACTCCAGGAATACCGTCTGGCGGTCGACGATAAATGTTATCGCAACCGCGTCAAGATAGGGCAGGGGCTGCCCGGCTTCGTCACGCTCGAAATAGTCCTCGTTGCGGCGAAGCACCAGTTTAACCCCTTCTTTCCAGTATTGGAAGCGGAACGGGCCTGTTCCGCACGGGTGCGAGCGGAAATCTTTACCCCACCGTTCAACCTCCTCGCGCGGCACCACCGAGCAATAGACCATCCCCAGCTGGCTCAGGAATGGCGCAAAGGGTTTCTTCAGGCGGATTGTGAAGGTTGTGTCGTCCACCGCGCGGAAATAATCCACATCGGTGAATATCCATGATCCCGGCGATGCAACATCGGGGTCGGTTATTCGTGAGAACGAGTATTCGAAATCTTCTGCCGTAACGCGGCGTCCGTTGTGGAAGAGCACGTCGTCGCGGAGGACGAAGGTGTAGAGCAGGCCGTCCTCGCTTATAGTCCACCCTTTGGCTATCGATGCTTTCGTCTGCAGGTTGGAATCCAGCTCCACCAGGCCGTTGTACAGTTGGCGGCAGGGCCAGATGATGCTCTGGTCTTTTGCAAACGCGGGGTCGAGGGTGGCGATTCCGGCGCTCTCGTTGTAGCGGAATATCTGCTTGTCGCTGTGATTATGGCGCTCGCACGAACAGAATAACATGATTATTGCGACGAGCGCGAAATAGAAAGCGCAATCAAACCGTTTGGACATAGCGGTGACGGTGTTGTGTTGGTGTTGGCTGGCCGGTGGCGGATGCTATTGCACCAGTATCAGTAGGTCGTTTTGCTGGCTTTTGACCACACCTCCGCGAATGTCGAACGTGTGCTCCTTCTCCTCGTTGTCGATAAGGCGGACGATGCCTTTCGAGAGCGAGGATATGATGGGGGCGTGGTTCTCCAATATCTCGAACTTTCCGCCAGTTCCGGGCAGCTGCACCAAGCGTGCCGGGCCGTCATAGAGGCTGGCGTCGGGTTTGGTTATCTTGACTTTCATGGCTCAATGCTTAGTTCTTCGTCTCGGCCAGGATCTTTTCGCCCTTCTCGATGGCTTCTTCGATGGTGCCGACCATCAGGAAGGCCTGTTCGGGCAGGTAGTCGACGTCGCCGTTGAGAATCATGTTGAAGCCCTTGATAGTGTCTTCGATATTCACAAATTTGCCTTCAAGTCCGGTGAAGGCTTCGGCCACGAAGAACGGCTGCGAGAGGAAGCGCTGCACGCGGCGGGCGCGGCTGACGACCAGCTT
>ONYC01000067.1 GCA_900321975.1 uncultured Bacteroidales bacterium | reverse complement strand
CTGCAATACGTGCACCCCTTCCTGCGCCGCAACAACTGGCGGGCGAAGAACCTCTGCCTGTGCGGCAACTTCAATATGACCAACATCGACGAGGTCTTTGAGTTCCTCACCGCCCAGGGACAGTCGCCGCGTATCTACGGCGACTCATATATTACGCTGGAGCTGATGGGACACCGGCTCGACCGCGAGGTGGAGCGGCTCTTTGTGGAGGCCAAAGCAAAGGGCTTGGAGGGCAAGGACATCACCCGCTATATCGACGACCACGTGGAGATGGCCAATGTGCTGCGTACCACGATGGAGCACTACGACGGCGGCTACGTGATGTGCGGCCTCACCGGCAGCGGCGAGATGTTCAACGTGCGCGACCCTTGGGGCATCCGTCCGGCGTTCTACTATCGCGACGACGAGATTGTGGCTGTGGCCAGCGAGCGTCCCGTGCTGCAGACGACTTTCAACCTGCAATGCGAGGATGTCCACGAACTGATGCCTGGTCAGGCCCTCATCGTTCGCCGAAACGGCGAGAGCCATCTGGAGCAGATTATGCCCGCCAAGCAGCTGAGCGCTTGTTCGTTCGAGCGTATCTATTTCAGCCGAGGTTCCGACCGCGACATCTACCAGGAGCGCAAACGGCTGGGCGAGCTGCTGACTCCCGCCATCCTGCGGGCCATCGACGGCGACATCGAGAACACCGTCTTCTCCTACATCCCCAACACCGCCGAGGTGGCCTACTACGGCATCACCGACGGTTTCCGCAAGCTGCACGACGAGGTGCGGACGGAGAAGGTGGTGTGGAAGGACATCAAGATGCGTACCTTCATTGCCGACAACAATGAGCGCAACGACCTCGCCGCCCACGTCTACGATATCAGCTACGGCTCGCTGCGGCCCTACGAGGACAACCTCGTCATCATCGACGACAGCATAGTCCGCGGCACCACGCTGCGCGAGAGCATCTTCAAAATCCTCGACCGGCTGCACCCCAAGAAGATAGTGATGGTCAGCAGCTCGCCGCAGATACGCTATCCCGACTACTACGGCATTGATATGCCGCGATTGGAGGAGTTCTGCGCCTTCCGCGCCACGATGGCTCTCATCGAGGAACGAGGCCTGCAGCAACTGGTAGCCGACACCTACGAGGCCTGCAAGCGCGAGTTGCAGATGCCCAAAGAAGAGATGCACAACCGCGTCCGCGCCATCTACGAACCCTTCACCGTCGAGGAAATCAACCGTAAGATTGTCGAGATGCTGCGTCCGGAAGGCATGCAAGCCCCCGTCGAGCTGGTCTTCCAGAGCATCGAGGGCCTCCACGAAGCCTGCCCCAACCACCCGGGCGACTGGTACTTCACCGGCCATTATCCCACTCCCGGCGGCACCCGCCTCGTGAACCAAGCGTTTGTTAATTATATCGACAAGCAAAATGGACGAAAAAAAATTGATTTTAACCTATGAACAAACAAATTGCATTAGTGACAGGTGCCAATAAGGGCATCGGATATGGAATCGCCAAGCACCTCGGCCTCAGTGGTTGGCAGGTTATTATCGGGGCACGCGACGAACAACGGGCAGAGAAAGCTATAGATGAGTTGCGCTCGGCAGGCGTTGATGTGCTCGGCTGGGTGAACATCGAGTTGCGCGACCTCGACGGCATCGAGCGGGCCGCCAAGGAGATCAACGACAGGTATCCCGACCTCTCGCTGCTAGTCAACAACGCTGGCATCCCGGGCGATATGAGTGTGGATAGCCAGCACACCGAAATCAGCGTCATCCGGGAGACGCTCGACGTGAACTTCGTCGGCACCTTCGCCCTAACCAAAGCGCTGATGCCGCTGCTCACCAAGAACCAAGGCCGCATCGTCAACATCACCGTCCCGTCGGAAATCAGCCCCTACTGGCACCCCCTTGCATACGTCGCCAGCAAGGCCGCCCAGAATGCCATGATGGGTGTGATGGCCGTCGAGTTGCAGCAGGCAGACACCCCGCTGGAGGTCTTCTCCGTCCACCCAGGTCCCACCACCACCGACCTCAATGGCAACATGGCGTTGCCCGGCTTCCACGACATCGAGACGGTGGGGCAGAAGACGGCGGAGCTTATAGGCGACGGCCAGCACCACCAAGGCGAGTTCATCGAGCTCTACCCGATAGTTAAGGAAGATTGATAATAAGTTAGAAATCATGGCAATAATGAGAATTGAGGCGTATCGCGATTACTATCTCTCGCTCGGGAGGGCCTCGAGGAAAAGTTCCCTTTCGCCAAGTTCAAAAACGGCGAGGGGGTGCTAAAGTAGATAACTAACAAATTTCCGTTAGGAATTCCTCAATGGTGACAACGTCAACCTTGGGGAAAGGAATAGTCTTCAGGACATCGAAATGATGGTCTTGCGACACAATGTACTTACTTGTATGGTGTACGTTCGTGGAGGGTGGCGAACGACTGAACCTTTTCGTCGTTCAGCGTACCGGCGGGCAGCGACTTGAGGTACTGCTTGAGGCTCTCGGCCTTGAGGTGCGACGGCTTGTTGTTTATCCAGATGCTCACCTCCGCGCCGCCACGGTATTTGATATTGCCCTCGGCGTCCACCTCCACGCCAGGGGCGTTCTGAAGCGCGTCGGTGGCGTTGCCGCTCTGCACGCTGGGGTCGTCGCCCACGTTGTAGAACACCTTCTCGCCGTCGGCGCTGTAGAGCGGCCGGCTGGCGGTGATTTTCACCTCCTTCAGCAGCGTGGTATTGTCGGAAATCTCGATGATGCCGAGGTTCGTGTCCTGCGCGATGGAGAGTTCCTGCCAGTAGGTCTCATTCCCCACAGCGGTGATACGCAATAGGTAGTTGCCCTGATTGACCCCAGTCAACGAGAACACACCGTCGAGGTCGCTCGTCGTCCCGTAGGCGAACGAGCTGTCTGCCGCTTTCAGCAACACACAATTGGTGAACGGAAGCGACTGTCTCTTGCTGTCGACGAGGCTCCCTTGCAGCGAATATTTGTTTTGTGCCATAGTGGCACCGGCAATGCACAACATCAGCATTGTCATAAAAAATCTTTTTAGCATGAAATCAATGTTGAATATTAAACAATAGGGAGTACCCTCGTCGGGTCTACATCCAACGAACCTATAAACGTCCTCCTCAAGGAGCCCGCAGTACTTCGTGGAATGTTATTGCCTCGTTATTCAGCATCTTATATTTACAAATTTTACCCTATTAACGCAGTATAATCTCTTTTATTGTATATAATATAGGATGCAAATATAATATAAAAAATGTGCTGACCAAATACTTGGCCGGCACGTTAAAGGATGCTCATTTAGGCATTCTCAATCGCAATACTCCAAATCGCCCGAATGGAGGGCTTCTATTGGGAAGCTTAGGTCGGCGTGCTTGCCCCAAATGAGATTGCCACAACGAATGGTGAACTGCCTGAACAATGAAGGTTTACGATACTTGTTGTACTGGGGATGGGGGTGGCGGTCGATAAACTCCCCGAAGTCTATCACCCTGCTGGTCTTGTCGCTGAAGAATACACGCAGCGACAATCCGTCAACATAATCTGCCCGTGTGACTGCAATGTTTTCCATAATTACATTTTGGTTTTAATGTCTGTACATCTTACTCTTTTCTTATACACAAAGAAATTTATCCACTTGTCTACGATATTCTCCCAATATTTCTCAATGAACGCCCGCGCAACCTTGTCGTCTTTGGATGACAGGGGATTGCCTTTGTCGCGCTGACGTATCTCAATCAACTCTCCGTTGCACACAATGATGTCGTATATTGACATCTTATTCTTGTGTTCAACATGCACATGAATAGGCTCATGCTCGTTTGAATAGAATGAGAAGATAAATCCGAAGTATGTGAAAATGTCAGGCATAATATTTATCTTTTTATTTGAATAACGGTTATGAAAGGAAAATATTGTGTGGTGCTACTAATATTGAATGTACCACCAATTTTTGTGGGTGATATACCAGCTAAATGGTTCAAGATATACGACAGTTCTGGTAATTGGTGTTGTTTTTGCCGAATACACAATGTATTATAAGTTCAAGAGTAAGCTGTGCGTCAGATTTGTGCTATCTTTTTCTGATACACAATGCATTAAAGGTTCAAAAAATCAGGTGACCAAAAAAATGTCCGAATTATTTCAACTAAAATAATAAAGAATGGCACATTTTTGGGTGTATTTTGGGTGTGAAAAAATAAGGCACTGGAATCAGTGCCTTATCTGCTCCCCCTGAAGG
>ONYC01000011.1 GCA_900321975.1 uncultured Bacteroidales bacterium | reverse complement strand
GTAGAAGGTGTCGCACTCGTCGGCCAAGGTGTCGCCGGCGGTGGTGGCGCGTACCTCGAGGTTGAGCGTGCGGAGCGAGTCGCAGCCGTAGGTGGCGGTATGCAGCAGGTGTGGGTGCAGACCGGCGTCGGTGCCGTGGTATACGGAGTCTTCGAAGGCGAACTGCCCGTTGTCGCAGATGCTTGCGGGGACGGTGTCGCTGTAGACGGGCACTGTGTGCAGATGCATGGTCACGGTGCTGTCCTGCCCGTGGGATGATTGGAACAGGGCTGTGTAGATGCCGCTGTCAGCCATGGTGACGTTGTTCCATACGATAGGGAGAGCGTTTCGGCAGATGGTACTGTCGAGTTCAGTCCATCGGGGATTCCATATCACGGTCAGGTTGTATGTGATAGTGGAATCGCATCCCGCGGAATTGTCGGTATGAATTATATAGCCAGAGATGCTGTCGGAGAAAGTCGCGCCATTGAAAGTGTGTGGCAGTTCTGTCTCGTTGACGGTGTCGTTGACGGTTTCCGCAGTGTTGTCGTTGACAGTAAGATGGAGTGTATGAGTGCTGTCGCAGTTGAATCCGGAAGTGGATAGACTGAACGGGTAGGTGCCGGTAGAAGTCATGGTTTCTGTCGAGAAAGAGTATTGCTGTCCGTCGCAGATAGTGTCATAAGTGTGCAGGTCGTATACAGGATGCACGGAGACAGAGTGTGTAACAGTATGTCGACATCCGTTAGAGTCTGTCGCCAACAGGCTGTAGGTAGAGTCGGAAAGGGGTGCCACAGTTATAGTGTCGTTCTCCCAGACGGTCCATTCACGTGCCTCGAGCAGCACGAGAGTGTCGGCAGGACTGTTATAGCAGCGTTCGACGGGTCCTTCTATGTGAGGGTTTGCAGGGGGAAAGACCAAAGTGATTTCCTTCTGCAGAGTGTCGGTGCAGGAACCGCCTGCGATTGCGGTGATAAGAGTCACTGTATAGGTTCCTTCCGCAGAATAAACCGTCGAAGCGTGGTAACTGTTGCTGGTGCCGCCGTTGCCGAAACTCCACCACGACGTCTCGACGCCTTCGCCGGTGCCCACGGGCGTTACCCCATCCATCGAGATGGTGCTGTGGTTGCCGAAAGCCACCTCGAACTGACAGTTGTTGACAGTGACGGCCGAGTCGAACAGCGACAACGGGAAGCGTGTTCCTGCAAATGCGCTCATGCTGAAGTTGCATGCGGCATTGTCGACGAACGAGAGGTTACAGTAATAGGTAATATCGTTGTTTGCCGCCACATCAATACTCTGACTCGACGAGAAAGTGGTGTCGCTCAGATTGCTGTACCATCGGTAGGCGAATCCCGAGGGGGCGGTAAACACATTGCTGGCCACATTGCCGCAGCCTTCGGCCGTCATGCTTTTTCGCATACAGTCGAGGGTGAAATAGGCATAACCGTAATGCGATCCTTCGTTACAATCGTAAGTTGTCAGGCGGATATATACCGTCTGGCCAGCGTATGCACTCATGTCGAGCCCCACGGTAGTCCAGTCTTTCCAAAGGATATCTTCGCCGTAGGTGTTCCATCCCAGGTTTTGGTTGGCTATGAAGTCGGCTGCACCGCAGACGGGGTCGATCAGTTGCATGTTCTGGTCCAGAAGTTCGAGACGGAATCGCGGTTGATCGGCTGCGTCGTGCATCGGGTCCTGCATCACAGCGGCATAGCGCATTATGAGCAAATCGAATGTCATGGTGTCGATATACAGGGCATAGGTGATTGCCTCGGCCTCGCCGCCTTCTGTGTTGGAAATCTTATGGGTGTTCCAATTGCCGAGGCGTACCGAGGCAGCGGCACCGTCGGGCACGGTATGCAACATGCCGCCGGTGCGGGGATCGCGTTCTGCCGGATCGAAGTGGATGGTGTGTCGGCTTATCGGACTTGCAGCACCAGAGTCTACCATCCCGATGTTCCCATACGGGTTGCTGTAGCTGCCTGTAAAGCATGTGACGTAATCGGCCGTGAGGTTTGTTGGATCGATACATCCTGTGCCACCGGCAGGGGTGAAGAAGCGGACACTGTCGGTATACCCGGTGGTGCAGAATCCGGTTGTTGCATCATCAAGACATGATGAATGAAGCCGTATCATATAACTCGTCAACGGGACAAGGCCGTCCAGTGTAAAAGGAGGCTCTTGGTCGATGGTGGTTTGCCAGGAGGTTCCACCAACGGGGATTATGTCGATTGTGATTGTTGGAGAGCCTGTTTGTTTCCAGTCGAGGGTGACGCTCTCGCTCTCGATGCCGGCAATGTATAGGTCGCTTGCTCCACAGGTGTCGAGGTATAGGTCGTCGATGTATAACCAGTCCCAACTGGAGATGCTCGAGGAGAATCTCAAGGCCAAGAAGTTTGCTCCCAAATCGGCTCCGCTCAGCACTGCCTGCATGCGCTCCCAAGTGTTGCTCTCGGTGTTCCTGAATTGTCGCAGGGGTACGAAGGTGCTTTCGTCATACGGGTTGCCCATCGTGCCCAGGTCAATCCAAAAGTCGGAGCAGTGTCCGTTGCGCATCCAGAACGATATGGCAAGTTGCGCCAGGCTGTCGGCCTGCATTTCCGGCAGTATCGCATAGGGATGTCGTGCAGTATAGGCCGAGCAGAAACGAAGTGACCGGTTGCCGGTATGTGCAAGGTCGCTATAGATGTATACGTCGTTGCCGTATTCCTCGGGGCGTCGTAGTTTCAACCAATCGGTCGGTATGGTGTTGTTGCCGTAGGTCTCGAAATTTTCGCAGAACGGAATCGCAATCGGAGGCGAAAGGGTTGTGACTGTCTGTTTCTGACGGCAGGCCTCGGCGGAATCGCATTTGAAGTGGAAGTCGTAGGTGTTTTCGTAGTCAAGTGTGATGTCGTGGGGCAGTATGTCGATATATTCGGTGATGCCTGACCCTTGAGTGAAGCCGGTGGCACCATATTCTACATAGAAGCCGGTGGCGCTCGGTGATCCGTTGATTTGCACGGTGTTGCTGTTGGTTAAGGTCGCTGTCAAGTCGCCCGGAAGATGACAGTCTGTTATCTCGAGGCGGTCTATGTAGATGTTGCGCCAGCTGGAGACGGTGTTTGTCGTGCGGATGGCTATGAACCGTCCGGTGCCTTGATGGTTTGCAAGCGAAGCGGTCAGGTGTTCCCATTGGCCGGATGCGGCGCATTGAAGTGTGTCGACGGGGATGAATGTCGCGGTGTCGCACATGTCGTCCATGACACCGACTTCGAGCCAGTATTCTGACGGGTCGGTACCGTTTTGCTGCATCATCTTGGTCTGGATGTACAGGCTGTTGATGTCGGGTATGTCGGTTTCGGTGATCACGGCATAGGAACGGACGTTGTTGTGGCTGTAGAAACGCAGGCTGCGGGAATCTTCGGCCGAGCCGTCGCTAGAGATGTAGAGCCGGTCGTTGTTCCTGTCGCTGATGAAACGTTTCCAGCCGGGGGGATAGGCGTTGGAGCCGGTGCCAAGGTTGGCGAAGGTCTCGCAGTAGGGGATGTTTTGCAGGAATGATGTGGTAAGGGTCTGCCAAGGCCAGCAGCTGGAGCCGGTGCTGTCGGCGGTGGCCAGCAGGCTGTAGGTGCTGTTTTCTGCAAGGTTGTCGATGAGGGTGGTGTGTGATGTTGCGTGGATATGTGTGGTGTCGGCGCTGCCGGCCAGTGTGCAGTGGATCCAGTAGTCGGCCGACTGTGAGGAGTCAATGCCGGCGGTGACGGTGGCGGCCCCGGTGAGACGGAAGTGCACCAGCGGCAGCGCCTGGATGTAGATGTAGTCTATATAGAGGTAGTTGTATTGGTATTGGTTGCCCTGCATACGGATGGCCAGGAAACGGCCGTCGCCTTGGTAGGAGGAGAAATCGATGTTTTCGGTGTACCAGGTGTAGGTGCTCAATCCCGAGAAGGTGGCTACCGGCTCGAATTGTCCGTCGGCATCGGGACTGTCCATAACGCCTATCTCGACGATGTTCGAATAGTTTTCGAGTCGGAATCGGATTTGCATGGAAAGATGCCGCACAGAGTCGACGTCCAGGTCGGGAAGGATGGCGGCAAGCCGGCATGTGTTGTAGTAGTAGGAGTAGAAATAGAGCGAATAGTTGTTGTTTGAGGTGGTGTAGATATTGTCGTCGCTGCAGTTGATTGTTTGTCGCCAACCGACGGGGAAGCAGCTGCCGCAACTGCCATAGGTATCGAAGTTTTCGCAGTAAGGCAATGACCGGAGGCTCCCGGTGGAAATGTTTATGGATGGATTACAGGCTGGTGCCGCACTGTCGCACTGCGCGGAGAGGGTGTATGTGGTGACGGTGTCGAGCCCTGTGATGTGGCAAGGGTTGGTGGTGATATGTATCATGCTGTCGAGGGCGCCGCCGTCTGTGAGACGGACCCAATAGTCGGCAATGTCGTAGGAGGAGTCGATCTCGCATCTTATGGTGTTGTAGGCCGATAGCGTTATCCTTGGTTGCGGGCAGGCCTGCAGGCGGATATAGTCTATGTAGAGGTAGTTGTACTGGTATTGGTTGCCGCGGAAGCGGATGGCCAGGAAGCGGCCGTCGCCCGTGAAGTCGCGGAAGTCGTGACGGAGGGTAATCCAGGTGTTGTTGGTTGTAACGAATGTGTCGACGGTGACGAAACTGCTCCAATCGTCGGGCGAAACGAGGACTCCCAGTTCGGCTTCGCATGGACTGTTCTCGAACCGGTAGCGCAGCTCCAGCGAAATGTCCTGCAGCCGGTCTGTGGCAAAATCGGGCAGGGAGGCGTAGACGTAATGTGTGTTGTAGTAGTATGAATAGAATCGCAGCGACCAGTTGTTTCCGCTGACGGTGTAGTTTTGGTCGTCATTGGAGGTGGAGTATCTCCATGCTTGAGGGCGGCAATTGTAGCAATCGCCGTATTGGTCGAACTCTTCGCAGTAGGGCAGGGGGAGTTCTTCCGGGGTGGTGATGGTGGCGTGGTAGCACGACGGCAAGTCAGGGTCATGGCGTGTGTAGATATCGTAAGCGGTGGAGGGTTCGAGGCTGTCGATGGTGAAATGGTGCGAGGTGGCGTGCAGCAGGCGGCCGGTGCCTTGGGTGGAGCCGGCGGCACACACCTCAATCCAATAGTCGGGGTCGGCAATCGCGCTGTCGACCTCTGCCAGGATGGCGCGGCTGCTGAGGGCGCTCAATGCGGGAATCGGTGCATTCTGAAGGTCAAGACGGTCGATATAGAGGTAGTTGTATTGGTATTGGTAGCCGCGGAACCGGATAGCCACGAATCGGCCACTGCCGCCATAGTGGGCGAAACTCACGAGATGCTCGCTCCAGTTGTTGAGATTGCAGGGGAGAGTGTCGACTGGAGTGAAACTGCTCCAGTCGCCCCAAGCGTTGACCACACCAATCTCGGCCATCCCTTCGGAGTTGTCGTATAGGTAGCGGAGATGCATTGACAGGTTATGCATGGAGTCGATATCAAGTTCGGGCAGCGATGTGTAGATATAATCATTGTTGTAGTAGGAGGAGTAGAAATAAAGCGACCAATTGTTTCCTGAGGTGCAGTAGAATTCGGTGTTGTTGCTGAGACTCCATGCCCAGCCGTCGGGGCGGCAGTTCCCGCACGAGCCGTAGGTGTTGAACTCGTCGCAGAGGGGCAGGGCTGCAGGGGTGACGGTTGTAAAACGGTAGGGCGAGCAGGCATAGCGACCGTCGGAAGAGACGAAATAGATGTCGTAGTCGGTGGAGGGTGCAAGGTTTTGCAGAGTGAGGCTGCAGGAGTCGCTGACTGCCAGGGTGCCGGTGCCGGGAGTGTAGCCGGCCGGTCCCCATTCATACTGGTAATGGCTGGCAAGGGGATTCGCATTCCAGTGGAGTGTCTTTGATGCGTATCCGGTCTCCGGTGCATCGATGTCGCCCGCAGTGGGCAAGGGAGTGGCGGAGACGGTGAGGTTGTCGATGTAGAGCCAGCGTGTGCTGCTGGTCGAGCGGGCACGGAGGGCAAGCCTCGTGGCGGCAGAGGCTGGCAGCTGCAGGCTGTGGTATTGGCTATACTGACTGTTCTGCAGTGTCGCAAGGGTGACAAAGGTGTTCCAGTTCGAAGTGTCGGTCAGGTAGCCGACGTCAAGCCACGAGCGGGTATAGTTATAGGAGTCGCCGTCAGGCACCTCGTAAAGCAGGCCGACGAATTTGCCACCGATCGTGTCGCCTGCAGCCAGGGGCGGCAGCAGCAGGATGTCGTAGCCATAGGATGTGTTGTTATAGGGGCCGCAGACGAGGTGTCCGTCTGTCGTCTGCGGGTAGTTTGACTGGTAGGAGTGTTTGACGGTCCATCCGGAGGGCAGGGTACCGCCGACGGCATCGAAATTCTCGCAGTAGGGGAGTGCGAGCACGGGATTGATTGCTATGGGTGCCAGGTGGCAGAGGCTCTGGGTGTCGCTGTCGCTGAAGGCGCGTACGGTAAGCTCGTAGTGGGCTTGTGGATTCAACCCGGGGAGCGGCTGCTGCGGCGAGGTGAGGGCGGCGAGGTAGCCGCCGGTGTCCTCGACCAGCACTCCTGTGGCCGCGCCTATGATTGTATAGTCGAGCACTGCCCCGTCGGTCGTGGCCGAGGTGACGGCGCAGCTGCCGAGGTAGATGTTGTCAAGGTAGAGGTGGTAGCTGTTGTATTTCGGTACGAAGCGGAATGCGATATACTGTCCGTTGCCGCTGTAGGCCGAGAGGTCGACGAAGTGGCGGCTCCACCGGCCTGTGGTGCCGAGGACGACGGTGTCGACGGCGGTGAAGGTACTTCCGCGGTCGGGATCGTCCATCACGCCCACGGTGAGCACCCCGTAGGGGCGGTACTGCGCCTCGCTATTTGTGTTGTATGCGCTGAAGGCCAATATCAGTCCGGATGGGTTGGCCACAGGGGGGAGGGCCAGGTGGTTGCTGTAGCCCGTGGTGGCATAGAGGTCGATACTGCGTGCGCCGCTAAGCACTGGTGTTCGCACGGTCTGCGGGTAGCCAGGTGTGCTGCCGCCGATGCGGCGCCATCCGGCAGGCACGGATGCCGCTTCGGTGGTGTCGAAGTCTTCGCAGTAGGGGGTGACGAGCATCTCGGCTTGGGTCTCGGTGCCAACGGAGAGACCGCCTCCCCGGCCCACACCTCCACCGCTGCCCCAACCGTAGCCCACACCCCATCCGCGATATCCGGGATACAGTGTAGTGTCGATCCAGGCATAGGGCAGTGTGCAGACACCGTCCCACCAGGTGGCTCCGCCGGTGCCGCCGCCGGCAGGGTAGACGCTGCCGCATGACGACGGGCAGGAGCAGATGGTGCGGAAGATGAAGTTGTAGTCCGACGAGGCGGAAAGACCGGTGATGGTGTAGGGCGAGGTGGTGACGGCCACCACGGTTCCGGTGCCTTGGGCGAAGCCGCTGCGCCCGTATTCCACCAGCAAGGTGTCGACGCCGTAGCCGTCCCAGGTGATGGTGGCGGTGTGCTGGGTTATCTCGCTCACTTCGACGTTGGCGGCCACGCAGCTCTCGAGGCAGAGGTTGTCGACGACAACGTTGCCCCATGGCGGAAGGCGGAAGGCGGCTCGTCCGGCAAGGAGGGCGGCACGGGGAAGTGCGCTGGTGAAATGCTGCCAATCGCCGGCGAGGGTTATGGTGTCGAAGGGGAGGAACGAGGCGGTGTCGCCCAGGTCGGTGACGACGCCGACCTCCAGGGTGGCTTGCTGGCTGCCCCGATCGAGGCTCCAGAAGTTGAGGAAAAGGCTGTCGGTGCAGAGCGAGGCGGGTTCCACTTTGGGCATTATGGCGACGACGCTCTCCGGAGAGAATGAGTGGAGATGCAGCGAACGGGAATCGCCGTGCCCGGCATCGGCGGTGACGGCACATGTGGTCCCGTCGGGATTCCAGCGGCTCCACTCCTCGGGATAGCCGTTGTGGCCGATGGCCTCGAAGTTGTGGCAATAGGGTGTGGCCACCGGCGGGTGCATGGTGGTCTGGATCAGGGTGACGTAGTTGCAGACGAATGTGTCGGCGCTGCAGCGTGGCCATACGTGGAATGTGTAGGTCGATGCGGAATTGAGACCGCCGATGTGAAGCGGGCTGCTTTCGGCCGGAAGCAGGGTGCCGCTGCCGGGGGCGAATTCGCCGCCGAAAGCGTACTCTACCCATACGGGCGATGTGCCGGTGAAGTTGACGTTGACTGAGGTGTCCTCCTGGTTGCTGAGCCATGCTCGCGGCATGGGGCATGGCGTAAGGGAGATGCCCTCGATATACCCGCTGCCCCAGTTGCAGTCGTCGGCTTCGAAGAGCAGGGCCAGGAAGTGTCCATGGTAGGCACTGAGGTCAAGGCTTGCGAGGCTCCAGTACGGGTAAGTGCCCAGGGTGTCGTGGGCGACGAATGAGGCGTGGTCGGCCGGATCTGCTACGGTTCCGACAATGAAGCGGGTGCCCGTATTGTTGTTTTTGACCCAGAGGTCAAGGTGGAGTCCGGCGAGGTCGCTTTCGATATAAGGCGAGACGGCCATGGAATTCATGTCGGAACTGCTGTTGCATTCCGAGGCTTGGAACTGGATGCTTGTGCCGCCGTCGTGGCTGTCGCTACTGCCGCAGGGGTACCGGTTGCCATAGGGGCGGGTCCACCCAGAAGGCAGGTGGTGGCTGTTGGCGACGGTGGCGGAATACTGTATATCGTCGAGGGGCATGCAGAGGGGCGACGCGAGTGGCTCCACAGGTGTGGTGAAGCTAACGCTTCGCCGCTGGCAGACCGTCCCCAGGTTTGCGTTGCCGGCTCCGCATTGGTAGTAGATGTTCTCATGCAGTATGTTCTGTTGCCCATAGGTGATGCAGACGGGCGAACTGAATTCCAGCACCCATCCGAGGTTGGAGTAGGTGACGCTGACGGTGGTGCCGTTGCCGGTGCGCGAGGTGTAGATGTGCGATGTCTGCCCCACGGTGGTGTTGTCGTAGAGGGGGTTGGAGAAACTGTGCTCCCAGCCGATGTCGGTCCGGCAGAAGCTGAACATGTCGGTGATGCTGAAGTTGTTGGGGTCGTTCTCCTGGTCGTTGGGGTCGATGGAGAGGACGCAGTATTGGTCGGTGCCGGTGACGGCGGTGACCAGTATGCGGCGGACGCCGTGGACGAGGAATCGCTTGGTGTAGCCGTCGCTGAAGTTCACGGTGCCGTTTTGCTGCAGTTGGGTGAAGTTGGAAAGGGAAAGGTTCGAGTAGTTGGTGATGGGTTGGAAACCGACCTCCCCGGTGAATGAAACAGGCATTGTGGCTGTGTAGGCGGTGCCTGGCTGCAAGCCGGCGAGGGTAAGGCTGTCGGTGCCGACAACGGTGTCGATTATGGATGTGCCGCCAATGATCCGGATGCCGATGCTGTCGGTCGAACCGACGCCGGTCCACCGCAGGATGGCCGAGGTGGGTGTTAGTTCGCGTGTGTGGAGCCCGTCG
Organism: uncultured Bacteroidales bacterium; assembly: GCA_900321975.1. Classification (GTDB taxonomy): domain Bacteria; phylum Bacteroidota; class Bacteroidia; order Bacteroidales; family P3; genus Colimorpha. The sequence continues at coordinate 4,414 of ONYC01000011.1, read as the reverse complement.
GCTATCCAGTCGGCGAGGCCTATGTCGGTGATGTAGGCCGTGCGGTCGTATCCGTCGATCGACATGGCTTTGAAGGCTATGTGGCGTGCGTTGCCGGTATAGGCCGAGAGGTCGATGGCGAACTGCTGCATGTAGTGGCTCAGGCGCAGGGTGTCGAGGGCGACGAAGGTGGAGGCGTCGGTCGGGTCGGCGATCACACCGGCCACCAGCCAGGAGGCCTGCACTCCCTCTTCGGTGTCGTACCATGCCGAGCATCCGAGCACGAGCCCTTGGAGCGGCACCACGGCTTCGGGCGACACTATCATGGTGTAGGCGTCGGCCGGGCTCTGCGAGCGCAGGGCTATGGTTTGGCGTTGGTAGCGTGAGGATTGGTCGCTCCTCGAGGGCTGCTGCCCGTTTTGTGCCAGCCAGGTCCACCCGTCGGGCAGTATGCTGAAGGAGTCCCCGCAGTTCTCGCAATATCCGGCGGCAAAGTCGTGGTCGAGGGTGCGGAGTTGGATGGCGTCGGGGTCGCATCCTCCGGAAGAGAGGGTGCTCAGGGCTTCGAGGTGGAGTGTGTAGGCGGTGCCGGGGGCAAGGTCTGCGATATGACACGAGCCGACGACGGCGGCAGCGGTACTGTCGAAGACTGTGTTGCCGTCGTTGTCGGAAAGGATCACGCGGACGCTGTCGGTGGCGTCGGTGGCGCTCCAGAGTATGTCGGCGGTGGTGGAGGTGGAGGTGTGGCTGCGCGTGAGGATACGGTTGCCGCGGTCGATCCGGAGCTGGTCGATGTCGGAGTAGGAGGAGCATCCGTAGCATCCGGAGTTTTGGTGGTTGTAGCTCCAAAACACTATGTGGTGGCCGTCGGATTCGTGGCCTGTGAGGTTGATCTCATAGTTGCGGTAGACGTTGTCGTTGTCGTTCACGGTGAGGAGGGGCACCATCCCGGCGGTGTCGCGCGGGTCGTCCACAAGGCCGACAACAAGGGTGCAATAGCCGGTGTGGCGTGCCTGGAAAGTGAGCGAGAGGCCGGTGTAGTCGGTCTCTTCGAGATAGGGAAGTATGGTGGCCGTGCTGTTGATGTTGTAACTGCCAAGCGAGAGGGCATAGGAACCGCGGCTGGGGGTACCGTTGCCGGTGGAGTAGGCCAGTGGATAGGTCCAGCCGTCGTAGCGGCCGTTGTTGTAGCCGGTTTCGAAACCGTAGCACCAGTCGGCGCCGACGGCCTCAGAGCGTGTGGTGAAGGTGCCGCCGATGGGGAAGCATTGACCGTAGTCGAGTTCGTAGCGGTAGGTCTCGCCCGCAGCCAGTCCAGCAATGCTATATGGGCTGGTGACGTTTGGGACTACTGTGGTGTCGGAACCGTGGATAAGGCGTAGGGCGACGCTGCCCACCTGCCCGACGGTTTCCCATTCCAGTGTGGCGCCGTCGGTGCGGAGGCTGTAGATGTCGCTCTTCCCGATGCCGCTTGTGCGTACCTCAAGGTTGTCGAGACCTGCTGTGTAGTAGCAATAGTTGCAGCTGTGGTAGTATCGGAAGGCTATATGGCCGTCTTCGCCGTTGTAGGCGCCGAGCGGGACGGCAAAGTGGGCAGGCGTGCGGTAGGGAGGGAACACGGTGTCGACCGGCGTGAAGGTGCTTTCGTCGTTGGGGTCGGTAATCACGCCCACTTCCAGGAAGGCGGTGTAGTTGTCGCTGTTGAACCACGAATAGAAGCTCACCACAAGGTCGCTGATGTTGCCGCTCCAGTCGAGGTGCGGCAGGATGGCGGTGCTGTGCTGGCGGCCGTATTCCAGCGGGCCGTAGCTGTGGAAATCCAATGCACGGGTGGGCGACGGGATGTCGTCGCCGTACTGCCAGAGGCAGGGTCGTCCGTCGAACATCGAGGTGCGGCTCCAGTCGGGGAAGTAGACGTAGTTGTCTCCGCTCACCCCGTCGAAGTTTTCACAGAAGGGGACTGTGTAGCGGCGCATCTGTGTGCCGGCGTTCACCCGGGGCGGGTTACATGCGTCGTCGCCGCATAGGCGATATACGGCGAACTGGTACGAGGTGGCCGAATCGAGCCCTGCCACAGTGTAGGCGAGGCTCCCGTCGTTCGGAGTGCAGTCGGCCGCCGGGAGTATCGCCAGCCGTGTGCCGCTCCCGAGTGCGAAGTTCGGCGCTCCGTATTCTATCACCACGCTGTCGTAATTCTCGCTTTCGGTTCCGCCGAAGTCCCATTCCAGCGTGATGCTGTTGTGGGTCGTCCCCGACACCCTGAGCCCGCTGACGAGGCATCGTCCCACACTTATGTCGTCGACATAGATGTATTGGTTGCTCGAGGTGGGCGAATAGGTGCGCAGGGCCAGGTAGCGGCCGCTGCCGCTGTATGTCGAAAGGTCCACGCTGAAGAACCGGTAGTCGGTGCCGGGATTGACCAGCGTGTCTACCGGAGTGAACGAATTCATCTCGTGGGGATAGTCCATCACACCAACCACAATGCCCGATCCGCTCGCCTGAGGCTTCATCCGCAGGGTAATGCCTACCTCGCCCGGAGCAACGCTCAGCAATGGCAGCACCGCTGTGTTCTCCGAATCGTAATAGTGGTACATCTGCATGCAATAACCTCCCGAGTTGGCATGTTGAGGAAATCCGTTGTACATCTCCGGCCGGTACCAGTCGGCAGGCCATCCCGATTCGAAGTCCTGACAGTACTGTAGCGCGATGGTGTCGCCGCTGAGGGTGGTGAAGGAGGTGCTTTTGGCGGCTCCGTGCACACCGCCGCACCGCGGCATGAGGGTCAGCGTGTAGCGTGTGTCGGGTTCAAGCGATGTGACGGTATATGGCGAGGTGACGCTGCTGTAGGTCGTCGAGCCGGAACCGCCGCTCACTGTGAGGTCTACCGTCGGATTCCCGATAATGCTCCAACTAAGGGTCAATTCCCGCGCGCCTGCGTTGAGCACCCGTATCGAGTCCACACCGCAGTTCTCGGCCATAATGTCGTCGATATAGATAATGCAGTTCCCTGCAGGCTGCAAACCCTGCATCATCCGGAACGCCAGACGGCATCCGCCACCCGTGTAGGCCGTCATCGGCACCGTGAAGTCGTACCACTGGCCACTCTGGCTCACCGTCAGGGTGTCGACCGGCACGAATCCATAGTAACTGTAGAATCCCGACGTTGTGTCGCACACGCCTATCTCCAATTTGGCGTTTGCTATGTTGGTACGAAGGCTCAGATGCACCTTCAGGTTGCTGATATCGGTCGCCATCTTCGGCCCTATCGCCATTCCCCAGTGTCCAGCCACAGTATTTTGGCCGCTACTGAGCATCAGCGATTTCGTTCCGCTTTTGGCTGCTGCGGTGGTCACTCGTGGGAAGAGGCTCTCGTCGTCGAAGTTCTTTCCCATGTTCCAACATGGCGGTAGCGAATCGACCAAAAGGTCGTCGAAGCGCTCCACCATCGGAGCCGCCATTAAGCCGCATTCCGTGCGGAAACTGGTCTGCGCCACACAGCAGGGGTTCGACAGCTCACCTTCGCCATACAGTCGCACAGTATATACCGTATTGGGGTTCAGTCCGGTAAGTGTTGTGCCGTTTCCGGCTGGCGACATAAGTTGCTCACCCTGACCATAATCTAGGTAAAGGCTTGTGGCCGATGCTGCCCAGCTCAGATTCGCCGTCGTCGAAGTCACCGATGTGGCCGTAAATTCGGTTATCCCGCTCGTGCAGGCGTTTGTTCCCCATCCATCGCGACTCCATGTGAACGCAAATCCGCCTCTCACCACCGAGTAGTCGCTGGTGAATTGCAAAGTCATTCTCCCGCTGGTTGCCGTAAGGTTCAGCGTCCCGTTTCCGCAATTGTACCACAGTTGGGTCCCGCTGCCCGGTGTGCCGTCCCAGACGGTGATATAATCGCAGCAACCCTCAAGGTTGTATTCTCCCGCCAGGCTGATGCTCACACCCTCCGATGCCTCGATCACAACCCATCCGGCAAACGCGTTGCTGTAGTTCCCGTCGGGACCGCCGTCGTCGTAAATAATGCCGCCTGTGGTGCTGCAGGCGTTGATAAACACAGTGTCGTTTTGCACCATTGTCCAACTCTGCGCCGTAGCCGTCCCTGTGGAAAACCACGCAAAAACCAGAGTGTATATTATCCCCTTGAGAAGAGTCTGTAGTCCGTTTCTCATTGTAAAATAATTAGTTATGCTGTATGGTACAGCGTCAATGCATCTGCAAATATAAAATTTTCTATTATATTATGCAAATTTTTCTTTGACTGAAAGAAAATACTTCCGGCTAACTCCTTGAGAACCACCATTCATCTCCGCCACAGGACCGTCCGTTTTTCGATAGAAGTCCGATAGTTCTTCGATAGTATTTCGATCCGAATCGAAGAACGATCGAAGAACGATCGAAGAACAATCGAAGAACGATCGAAGAACGGTGGTAG